>JAIELR010000265.1 GCA_019752835.1 Gammaproteobacteria bacterium
CCTGATAAGAGTAAAAACATTATGGCAAGAAAGGGCAACTTGATCAAAAGTGCAAGAAACACCATAAAACCAAGTATACCTGCGCTCAATGTTATTTGATTGGGCGATACTGTGTGAATTAACCGTTTTGCCGCAGGAATTACCAAAAAACGATCATATGCAGTGCGAATATAGGGTTCAATCATCTTCTTTATACTCCCAAAAAATTATCCAAATAAACTCAGCAAACGAACTAACCAGCGAGTTCGTTTTGAAAATAAGAGTGGCGTGTAGTATTCACCTGCAACACGTTTATTGATTTCGCTTAGGGTTGGATAAGGAATAATAATATCGGTCATACAGCGAACATTTTTTTTATTTTGGATTGCACTTATCCAAGGCACAAGCAATTCACCTGCATGCGGCCCTAAAATGGTTACGCCCATTATAGAACCTTTTTTATTGGTAATCAGTTTGATTTTGCCTGTTGTTTCTCGCTCAGTTTGAGCTCTGTCATTATCGGCAAAATCCGCATAAAATATTTTGACTTGTGGATCTTTTTTGAGCGCTTCGGCAGATGAAAGTCCAACATGAGCTAATTCGGGACTAGTATAAGTTACCCATGGAACGACATTATAATGGGCTTTTGCACGCATTTTGAAGAGAATATTTCGTAAAATAATGCCAGCTTGATATGAGGCGACATGGGTAAATTGATAAGTGCCTGTAACATCACCCAGTGCATAAATACGAGGGTTGCTTGTTCGTAATTGTTGATCGACATCGATCCCTTTTGGGGTATGTTTAACGGCAGCTATGTCTAAATTTAAATCTTGCACATTTGGGGTGCGCCCTGCTGCTACTAACAAATGTGAGCCAATGATACTGATTTTTTCTCCATCTTTTTCAGCAAAAAGCTCAACTCCATCGGTGTGTAGTTTGCAATCCAGAATCTTAATTTTTTCGTGTAAGGATAGACCTTGGCTGACGAGCGCATCTCGTAATAGCGCAACCATATCATGTTCATCTCGAGGCAAAATCGTAAAAGCTTCAAGCACCGTAACAGGTATCCCTAATAACAAAAAAGCTTGAGCCAATTCGCAACCGATAGGCCCTCCGCCAATGATAATAAGATGTGAAGGATTTTCGGTTAAGTTAAAGATCGTTTCATTGGTGTAGAAAGGTAGGTTTTCTAAGCCTTTAATCGATGGTATCGATGGCGATGAGCCGGTGGCGATAACAAAACGTTTTGCTTTAACCAACGTATCGCCCACTCTCAGTGTTTGGGCATCTTCAAACGTAGCGTTGCCTTGAATGACTTTAACACCTAATTTTTCGAAGCGTTCAATGGAGTCATGTGGGGCTATTTTGTTAATGATTTTTTGAACAGATGTCATCACGGTAGCAAGTTCAATCTTAGGTTTGCGTGCGGAGAGCCCAAAATCTCGTGCATTTATCATTAAATTGGCTGTTTTGGCTGAGGCAAGTAAGGCTTTCGATGGGACGCAGCCATAATTGAGGCAATCACCGCCCATTTTACCGGCTTCGATTAATGCAACAGAGGCGCCCATTTGTATCGCACCAGCTGCCACGCTCAATCCACCGGCGCCGCCTCCAATGACGGCAATATTCACTTTTAATATTTTATCCATTAAGACTTTCCTTTAATTTTTCGGTAAAAGACGGGTAATAATGAAAGAATTGCTAACCCAAGCAAAGGAATAAGAATTTTGGGTTCAAAAATAATCCCTAAATTGGGAGTTTTGCCTTGTTCAAATAAATATCCCAATCCATTACCCAGTAGGACATAGATCAGCGAACCTGGAATAATCCCCACAGCTGTTGCCGTGACGAACGTGCGCAAGCGCACGTTAAACAAGGCAGAAACAATATTGATTAGCCAAAAAGGAACAATCGGGATGAGCCGTAAAGTCAATATATAATTAAATTCATTTTTTCGAAAACCTGCTTCAAATGCGGCCATTCGTCCCGTAGCTCGCTTAGCCAGCCATTCACCCAATGATGTTTTGACGGCGAGAAATAAAATGGTTGCTCCAATCGTTGCGCTAATTACAACGTAAACAGTGCCAAGTACAATGCCGAATAAAAATCCACCAGTCAGCGTTAAAAAAGTTGCCCCTGGCACTGAAATAGCAACAGCGGCAATATAGATCAACATAAATGCAAGCGTCGTGAGTAGATAGTGTTCTGCCGTCCAGTTGGTGAGTTGATGACGATAGTGCTGTAGGGCCTCAAAAGAGAGGTAGCGATAAAGATGAAAATAAAAAAACAGAATTAACAGCAAAAGCAGAATGCCAATACTCATAAAGCGTACCAGTTGGCGCATCATTTTTTAAAGAGCGAGGTATATTGCCCATATCCTTCCGCGCTGAGTTTATCGGCAGGGATAAACCTTAAGGCGGCGGAATTCATACAATAACGTTTATGCGTTGGTGCTGGGCCATCGTCAAAAACATGACCGGCATGTGAACCGCTACATTTTGATATAACCTCTGTGCGGACTATGAATAAAAAAGAACGATCTTCTTTAGTGTCAATTGCATCGGGACTAATGGGTTGCGTAAAACTCGGCCATCCTGTTCCTGAGTCATATTTATCCGTTGAGCTAAATAAAGGCTCACCAGAGACGATATCAACATAAATGCCGGGTTGTTCATTATTCCAATAAGCGTTTTTAAAGGGTTCTTCGGTCGCTTTTTGTTGCGTAACTGCATACTCAAGTGGTGTCAGCTGTTTGAGTACAGCGGCTTTATCAAATGTTGGACAGGTAGTAGTAGTACTGCCTAGAGATACCGCAGAATAAAACAATAAAACAAATAATAATTTGAAATTTTTAGTCATTTTTATCTCCCCAAATCTTGGTTACTCGCGCATCACGACCGCAACGCCATCGGTAATAATGGTATCGTACCGGATTTTTTTTGTAATAATCTTGATGATAGGTTTCGGCAGGATAGAAAGTAGTCGATGGGGTGATTTCTGTATATACAGTAGGAAATTGCTTTTTAATCGCGTCAAGTGAAGCGAGAGCTTGTTGTTTTTGAGTAGGTGTTAGATAAAAAATAGCGCTTCGATATTGATGACCATGATCACAGAACTGAGCATCTTGCGTCGTGGGATCGATATGATGCCAGAAATAATTGAGCACTTGTGGATAAGTTACTTTCGTATCATCAAACGTGACTTGAATTGATTCTGCATAATTTGTTGTGCCAGCGGAAACGCTTTCATACGTTGGGTTAAGCGTCGTTCCGCCATCGTAACCGACAGTCGTTTTAATGACCCCTGGTAGCTTGTCAAAGTCAGATTGTGCACACCAAAAACAGCCCATGGCAAAATTGGCGGTTTCAGTTGCGGCATAACCGGAAAGTGGGAAAGAAAGAACAATAAGTAATAAAATCCGTTTATACATAATCAATATCCTTTTCGAATTTTTTAAATCAGAATGATAGTTATAGCACCTGGCGATTTTAAAATAAATAGTCGCGCTACTTTAACGCAATAATGAACCTAAACAAGTGGGGCTTTTGGTCAAAAACAGCCCATCGATGCAATAACTGACAAAAGATGCATGTTGATGCATCATGAGGGTGCACTTCTGATGATTAATAAATCAACAAAGAAACAACATGTTTATATCTTTTGGCAAAAAATCCTAAATGCTTGATGCGATTGATAAGCATATTTTTTTTCAATAAGATCGAAGGCGAGTATTTTGAATGAAGATGCTTCGAGGATGTTTTTTAATTCTTCCTCTTCAAAATAAGACCAAAATTTTTGAACATTACCGTCATATCGAGAATCTATTTCCAGAGACTCACCTTCCCCTTTTTTTAGGGTGAGATAAAAATATCCATTTTCTTTTAAAAGAGAGTATCTTAAACCGGACAGTTCATTTGCTATTCATGCGGACAGTTTACTTGTTCTCTACAGCTTGAAAGTTAAATCTTGTCATTTTCTATAATAGTATGTAACATACATGTATGAAACATTCTATTATAGAAAATGGCTGCCATCATGAACACAATAAATTATTTCCCGCTCGGTATCGCAACGGGTGCCGCTTTTTGTAATAGAGCAGCAGAACGTCTACGTCTTAAACAAAATATTGATAATAATCAACATACTATTTTTATATCGCCAAGAAGATATGGCAAAACTAGTCTTGCTCATCAAGCCATCAAAGATAACTCTGTCGCATGGGGCGAAGCGGATTTTTTAACGGTAGCCGATGATGAAATGGTTAAACTTCGGATTTTAACTGCCGTAGAACAAGCACTCACCCAACTATTTCCACCACATCAACGCATCTTGAAAAAACTGGTTAGTTATTTCAAATCATTGCGGCCCAGCTTAGTGATGCAAGCCGATGGAGCCAAAATAGTACTTGAATCCTCAAACCAACCACTTGAAAGCATCCAAGATGCATTACAGGCGTTGGATCTGGCCGCCAGTAATGCTAAACGACGTGTTATATTATTATTCGATGAGTTTCAACAGATTGGATCTTTAAAACAAACCGCATTATTAGAGGGGATTATCCGGCATTGTGCGCAGTTTGCCAAATATGTAACTTATTTCTTTTCTGGTAGTAATCGTCATTTATTATCTATCGAAGTCGCACACGATGTGCGACGAGCGTGAGGAGCCGCAGGTCCGGGTGTTGAGCCGCAGGCGAAACACAAGGG
>JAIELR010000196.1 GCA_019752835.1 Gammaproteobacteria bacterium
CTTGTCGCGAGTTTTTTGCTCCTTTTGGTGGACTCGGAGTCCCAAAAGGTTTTGCAAAAAAACGCGACACTATCAATAATGCTTCTGGTTGATGGCCAGATGAAGCTTGCGCCAGCTGGCTTTACTCGATAGTTCATATTTTTCCTGGTGCCATTCACCTCGCCCAAACCGTTTCAGCCCGGTCGAATCAATCGCTATGGCATGAATATCATCATCGGGTAGGTCGGTTTTTTTGTACCGGGGAGCGGCTTTGTTTCTTAACTCAAAAATTGAGCAACAAGGCTGACTCTTATAAGAACAAAACAACATTTCAATTAGCTAATTTGACTAATTTTATAGCAAAAGTATGTTATATGAAGCAGCCTTGTTGCTCAATTTTTGAGTTAAGAAACAAAGTCGATTATGAGCCCAAAGCTGATCATTCCCAAACTTTTTTTAAGATTGTACAAAATAAAATGCATTGGGCTGCACATGGCCACACAGCAGCCGAAATTATCGCTAAACGAGCGAATGCCAATAATCCGTTGATGGGTTTAACATCTTATGCAGGTAAGCGTTTGCGTCGAACAGATGTGAGTCCGCTATCGCAAATTCTCACTTATTGTTACACTGATGGCTTGAACAAGCTTCAAAATACGATGGACTAGAACGTAAGATGAATAATTCCTCTTTTGAATGGGCTGTGATTGGTGCAGGACCTGCGGGCATGGCTGCCATTGGACAATTGATTGAGCATGGGGTTAACGCCAGCAATATTGTCTGGATTGATCCTGAATTTAACGTGGGCGATTTTGGCACACGATGGCGGAAGGTTTCCAGTAATACCCGGGTTGGACTTTTTCTGAAGTTTTTTGAAGCCTGTGAAAGTTTTCAGTATGATTCTGTATCTTCCGATTTTGCCATTAAACAGCTTGATCCGGATAAAACCTGTTTGTTGGATGTGGCTGCCGAGCCATTACGACGGATAACCGAAAATCTAAAAAACAAAGTGCATGCCATAAAGGGAAAAGCACAGCAACTCAAGCTAAGTAACCGGCAATGGAAAATCTTGCTGGCAAACGAAACCTTATATGCAAAAAATGTCATACTAGCGACAGGCGCGGAACCCAAATCCCTTCCGTTTCCAGGTGTGGAAGAAATCCATCTGGATATCGCACTCGATCCGGATAAATTAGATTCCTCATGCAATAAAGATGATATTGTTGCCGTCTTTGGTTCATCGCATTCAGCTATCCTTATTTTAAAAACACTCCTGGAAAAATGTCAGGTAAAAAAAGTGATTAATTTTTATCTATCCCCTTTGCGGTATGCAGTTTATTTTGATGACTGGATTTTATTTGATAATACCGGCTTAAAAGGGATGGCGGCGGATTGGGCAAGAGAGAATATCAATGGTAAATTACCTGCAAAACTCGAACGAATAATAGCCCATGAGGAAAATATCCGGTTCACGTTGCCACTCTGCCATAAAGCCATCTATGCGATTGGTTTTCAAAAAAGACTCATTTCTGTCGAAGGAATGCATGCATTGGAATATAACGATAAAAATGGCATCATCGCGCCAGGATTATTTGGCCTCGGAATTGCTTTTCCTGAGGCTAAAATTGACCGTAATGGCACACTGGAATATCGAGTAGGCCTTTGGAAATTTATGGAGTATCTTAACCATGTCATGCCGATTTGGTTAAAATATACTGCTTAAGCTCTGTGAGAATGTTTTGTAGGATCGTAAAACATGGAAAGAAAAAGCATACCTGAAATCATAACGCCAGAGCAGTATCACGCTCGTTATGCCTCCTCTCTGACAAGCCCTGATACTTTTTGGGCAGAACAGGCCCACCAGTTGGTTTAAACCCTGGGCACAAGTGATGACCGGCAGTTTTAACGAGATGAACCTTGAATGGTTTGTGGACGGAAAATTGAACGCTTGTTATAACTGCCTTGATCGCCACTTACCAACACGCGCTAACAAAACGGCGCTTATTTGGGAAGGAAATGAACCTGATCACAGCATTAATCTGACCTATGCTGAGCTTCACGATAAAGTATCTCGTTTTGCCAATGTATTGAAAAATAAAGGGATAAAAAAAGGCGATCGAGTTGCAATTTATTTACCGATGATTCCTGAAATGGTAGTTGCCATGCTGACCTGAGCACGTATAGGCGCGGTGCATTCGGTTATTTTTGGTGGATTTTCAGCTTTTCACACTATTTTTTCTTGCATCTTTTTATAATTGTGGTACAATCTTCCATAATCATACCCGCTACGCCTCTCAACGATGCGGACCAGAGCGGGTTTTTTTATATGGATAATCTGAAAATTTACTTCGAAAAACCCGCTCTTTCAATCGCGCAACAAATTGGGTTGCTTAAAACGCGTCACGTCTCTTTTGTCGACTTGCCCGGCGCTGCACGGAACCTAGAAACGATTGGTTATTATCACTAAAAGCCTATTTTAATCCTTTCCTACTTAATCCATTAGACACTGAATGCGGGTTTAAACCCCATACATCCTTTGACGATATTATGGGCTTGTATAACTTCGATCGTGAATTGCGTATTTTGGTAAACGACGCCATCGAGCGTATTGAAATTGCGTTTAGAGCAATGATTTCGAATGTTATGAGTGTGCGACATGGATCACATTGGTACGCAGATTCCCAATTTTTTACTCGAAAAGACTTACATGATGCTTTTTTAAGCGACGTTAGCCTACATTTAAAGCGTTCGAAAGAAAGTTTTATTGCAGACTATTACGAAACTTATCAATATCCGGCCCATCCTCCAAGCTGGATGGTCATGGAGTGCCTCTCATTTGGCACGATATCTAAGCTCTACGGGAATATAAAAGATCGAAAAGCAAGAATGGCCATTGCTGACGGTTTAGGTCAATTTAGCGAAATCATTAAATCATGGATGCGCTCGCTGACGTATACCCGAAATTTGTGTGCCCATCATGCCAGACTGTGGAATCGATTTTTTATTAATAAACCTCAGCATGTTAAATTGATAGCTCCAACATATTTGAATAATAGTCCATTTTCGTTTCAAGCTTACATCTTGATTCAATTGTTGAATAATATTGCTCCACATCATGAATGGAAAAACAAGCTATTTGATCTCTGTACACAATATTCAAATATTCCATTTGACGAAATGGGTTTTGGCTCAAGATGGCAAGATAATAAAATTTGGATACTGTAATTTTAAGACATATCAATAACAAACCGTGAAAATAATACTAATGCCAAGGGTTACAAAACCGAAGAAGTTCAATCACTATTTTTCCTTGTTCCCAAGGAGGCTCCCGATAATAAAGAGTCTAGCTACTTTGACTATCTCGATGAAGATGAAAAAGAACAAGTGAAGCGTGAGCTAGAAAAAAACATACCACTTTAACACTTTGCCTTTATTAAATGGAAGATGACAGTATGTCGGAAATTCCGACATACTGGGTCAGATGGGTGTTACTTTATTGATTTTTTTAATCATTCCCACTTATCTGGCCCGTAATTTAGTTGTTGCAAATTGTGCAACAACTGCGATTGATCAACAAAGGTATCAATACACAGTCTAAGATGCCACCGCTTCCTAAGGAAGTTCAGAACAGAAAGTCAGTGAAAAAATTGATTCGCTTAATGAAATGAGTCAACATAATTATAATTCAATCACGATAATACTAATTCTGTTGATAGGTCTAATTTGTATCCCCTGTACTACACTGATTGGTGTAAAACCCGACCAAAAGAAGCCCTGTCGCGTTTTAGTCTTGACTATTATACGATGCATCTTCTTTTAGTCGCATGAAGTGATTGTGCAATTTCCTAATTAATCAGCAAGTTAATGCATTAATAACCCGCCACCTTCTGATGGCGAAAGGCAAGCACATAAAGCGAATTCGTTGTTGTATCAAGTCGATAAAGTGCCACAAAACCAGCGCTTCCAAAGGGCATGATTAATTCTCGTAACTCTGGGGCATCATCAAGCGGTCTACCCATCTCTGGTTCTGTTTCTAGCAGAGCGAATTGACGCTTAATGGCTTGGCTGGCTCGTATTAATGCATGAGGATTTCATTTAGAAACCCGCGACAGCGTTCTAACCCTTGCAGCACCTTCTATAATAATTACTCGTGGCATGGAGGTATCTCTGTCTCGTCCTTCGTACCCCATGTGCTTAACCAATCATGAACTTCCGTAGCATTCAGATGTCGGTCCGTTTCTTGATAAGCGGTCCAAGATGCCAACGCTTCTTGTTTGAAATTTTCTCTCGCTTCTTCGCGCTCGACATAATTGCGGATGGCTTCTCGCATAATTCAGTGCGGAGAGCGGTGTTGTAGGTCACTCAAGTGGCGCACGTGACTTTCTAAGTCGCTGTCTAGTTTAACTGATTTTATCATCGAGTTGTTCCAATTAATTATTACTAGGTATTACCTATTAATAACATTATGACATAAATTCACTCATACTCAATTGTATGAAACACAAGATTTTAATCTTTTCGGTTATAACGTTGTAGATTTAAACGCTTTAATATGACAATGTATTTAAACACTTTAAAACTAGCTAAATTAAATATCCATCTTTAAGAAAGATAAAAAAAATTCAGCTTTCAAACACTCATCCACTGAGCTATGAAGGCTTTGGTAAGAATGACAAATTTGAAAAAGTATATAT
>JAIELR010000171.1 GCA_019752835.1 Gammaproteobacteria bacterium
TGAGCATACATATAAAATCGACTTGCAATTCGAGTAATAGCTTCTTGTTCAGGATCAAGTTTAGCGGTAGGTATATTTTTAAGGTCCCGAGCGGCCTTAACAGCTTTTATAGCCTGATCATCAATGTATCGCCCTTTACAATATTGTGAAATTAAATCTTTTAGTTTAGGCGTATATGTTGCAATTGCATTAATGTTAGTTTTTTTATCATCATACTCCGGCTTGGTTTCCTTAATACGATGCAATTCTTGCACGCTATCAATACTCGCATCAGTATCAACTGCGAAAGGATTTTCAATAGAATGTCTATTATTATTATTTTTCACCCTTTTTTCAGGTATTAGCTGAATTTTTTCGATATTTAGGTTGCAATTTAATGTACTTGCATAATCGATTAAAGCATTAAAAAACTCAACCTCTTCTTTTTTTGTCAAATTAAATAATGGGGAAGGTTGGGTTAATATTATGCTTAGTGCAATCTTTACATGCTTAGGGCTACTAATCGAGATGGTAAATTTTTCTGCGTAAAAATTTGTTTTTTCATAGCTTAAAATATCCTTAGGAAACATAGCAATTATTGTATTTTTTAATTCTGGACTCGAAGAGACAGAAGATGTTTGAAATGTTATATATGTCGCGAAATGAAGTCCGATTGGATTTTGATAACCCTCCATAGACACATACATATCGATATAACGATTTGTGCCATCGTCGCAGCGCACGGTGATTCTCATATAAAACTCTCTATGGGTATAAATAATACCATTTTAGCATTAACAGCTTAATGAAATATTATCGCCTACAAATGAGCAGTATCCCAATTATCTCCTACCCCAATATCCACCACCAACGGAATATGCAAGTCAGCGGCACTGGCCATCGCCGTTCGAATCACCGGCAACCAATAATCGATCTCAGCATCAGGCACCTCAAATACCAACTCATCGTGCACTTGCATGATCATGCGTGCAGAACTTTCATGCGATTTTATGCAACGATGTACATTCACCATCGCCTGCTTAATGATATCCGCTGCCGTGCCCTGCATAGGCGCATTGATGGCAGCACGCTCAGCACCCTTCTGCAAACCGGCATTACGCGAATTAATATCAGGAAGATAAAGCTTTCGACCCAATAAGGTTTCAACATAACCCTGCTCATGGGCTTGTTTTCGCGTCGCTTCCATAAATATTTTTACACCCGGATAACGCTCAAAATATCGATTCATATAATGTTGTGCAGACGACCTATCGATATCCAGCTGTTTCGCCAGCCCAAAGGCCGACATACCATAAATCAAACCGAAATTAATCGCTTTTGCGCTGCGACGTTGGTCGGAGGTAACGGCATCCAACGCAAGACCAAAGATTTCTGCCGCGGTTGCTCTATGCACATCCAGCCCTTGTGAAAATGCGCTCAATAAACCGGGATCTTCCGATAAATGAGCCATAATGCGAAGCTCAATCTGAGAATAATCGGCCGACAGTAATTTATAGCCTTTGGGGGCGATAAAGGCTTGGCGAATACGACGCCCTTCCTCCGTTCTGACAGGAATATTTTGTAAATTAGGATCTGACGACGAAAAACGACCGGTTGCAGCACCCACTTGGTGATATGACGTATGCACCCGACCGGTTTCTGAATTCACCTGCTCCGGCAAGCGATCAGTATAGGTAGACTTTAATTTGCTTAAACTGCGATGCTGTAAAATAAGCGCAGGCAATGGATAATCATGAGCTAATTCCTGCAATACCTCTTCAGCCGTTGAAGGTTGACCCGTGGGGGTCTTAGATAACACAGGCAAGCCCATTTTTTGATATAAAATTTCCTGCAATTGTTTGGGCGAGCTTAAATTAAAGGGTTGTCCTGCCAATTCTTGGGCTTCTTTTTCCAGCGTTACTAATTTTCCAGCAATCTCACGACTTTGTGCCTTGAGCAAATCACTGTCGATCAATACCCCTGTACGCTCAATCTCGGCTAAAATACTCACCAAAGGCATTTCTATCTCGGTAAATACTTTTTTTAGCCGTGGATTAGCTTCAATTTGTGGCCACAAAACGTGATGCAAACGCAAAGTAATATCCGCATCTTCGGCCGCGTAGTCGCCTGCCTGCTCGATATCAATTTGATTGAAGCGTAATTGCTTAACCCCTTTTCCAGCAATATCTTCAAAGGTTGTTGTTTTATAATTTAATAAACGGAGCGCCGCCGAATCCATATCGTTGCGTCCACCATTTCCAATGATAAAGGACTCCAACATCGTATCAAAAGCAACGCCCTGCACATGAACGCCTTGACGCTCTAAAATAGTAAGATCATATTTCAAATTGTGACCAATTTTTAATTTTTGAGGATCTGCTAAGATGGGTTTCAACCGAGCTAATACCTCGGCTTTATCGAGTTGTTCCGGCGCATCAAAATAGTCATGTCCCAAGGGGATATAAGCAGCCTCATTCGGCTCAACGGCAACAGAAAGACCGACTAAATCTGCTCGCATAGCATCAAGACTGGTCGTTTCTGTATCGATGGCAAATTGTGGCGCTGCTTCTAGTTTTTTTAACCATTTTTCAAAGGTTGCTTGATCAAGAATAACGTCATAAACGCCTTTCACACTTAAATTAGGCTGATTTTCACTTTCACTGTTACTTTCATTAGGGGTAAGTTCTTGCAATAAACGCTTAAATTCTAAGGATTGATAGAGAGAACGAAGCTGTTCTGTATCTTCGGCACCAAGTGATACTGACTCAGGCGTAAACGGTAAATCAACATCCATTTTGATGGTCACTAACTGCTTGCTGAGCGGCAAATAGTGCAAGCTAGCGCGCAAATTTTCGCCAATTTTTCCGGTTATTTTATCGGCATTTTGAATAATCGTATCGAGACTACCCCATTCGGCTAACCATTTGAGTGCTGTTTTTTCACCGACCATAGGCACGCCTGGCACATTATCGACCTTATCGCCTATCAAGGTGAGATAATCAATAATTTGTTCCGGCGCAACGCCAAATTTATCGATGACACCTTGTCTATCGAACAAAATATTGGTCATGGTGTTTATCAAGGTCACATGTGCATTGACTAATTGGGCCATATCCTTATCGCCAGTCGATACGAGCACTTGCCAATTATGTTGAACTGCCTCTCGCGCTAGGGTACCAATCACATCATCAGCTTCAACACCTTCAACAATAATCAACGGCAAACCCATCGCCCGAATAATATCAAACAAAGGTTGGATTTGGCATTGAAGCTCATCCGGCATAGGCGGTCTATGGGCTTTGTATTCAGGGTATAATTCATCACGAAAGGTCTTACCCTTAGGATCAAAAATCACCGCCATATGCGGCGTTGGATAATCTTTTTTCAATTTTCGCAGCATATTCACCACGCCATATACAGCGCCTGTAGGCTGCCCTTTTGAGTTCACCAAGGGCGGTAAAGCATGAAATGCGCGATATAAATAGGAGGAGCCATCAACTAAGGTAAGGAGGGGTTTTTCTGTCATTTAGGGTCACTTAAATGTTTATTGGACGAAAAAGGATAATCGAGGCAAAATATTACCAAATTTGATGAGAATAGCTAGCGGTATATTGCAAAAAGTGAGCCGGCCCTGACTTGCTGGACATTCTTTTCAAGATTAAAATCATGTTGCAGCAGTAAAAGGCCGAATAAATTTGAAAAAATCGATCGGAATATATTTTTCAAATTTATTTGCTCACTTGGAACGATGGAGGCAGATCAAAAGTTAGCTATTTGTTCTGCCTTGACAAAGCGCTACCTGCCGCTTTTCCTCGTCATCGAGATAGTCTAAGTAATTCGACTCATTAGTGTTGTTGCTTGGATTATCATTTTTTTCTTCTATCTTTATTGCAGAGCTAAGCTGAAACTGCCCTGGATAATTGCGCTGACTATAAACAGATGAATTGTAATTATTTTGAAACGCATCTTTCTCAACTATGTACCCGCAACAAGATAAGATTTCCTTGCATAATTCGGAGACACGCGCTTCCGTAAATGAATACTTAAGTACAGAATTGTCTGCCTTAGTTATTTCCACGCCACTTAACTTTGTTTTTTCGTCGACAATACGACTCAAAATAATTTGTTTGTTGGAGATAAGTTCATTAAGGTATTGCATTTCAGAAATAGAAAAGGTTTCATTGTCCGATTTCTTAAATTGAGAAGCATTTTGGTTAACCAAGGTACCATCATCCTTTTTTATAAATTGAAAGGTATAATGACCTATTGTTCTAGCCCCTCCCAAGCTCCAACCACCAAGTGACTCGAATGGATGTTCCCTGTTTTTCTCTTTACTATAATAAATTTTCACTCTATTCTTCTCCAAATTTTTTCTAAATGATACGATACTAATCAGTATGAATTATACTAAAAAAGTCTTAACGAAATATTAGAAAGGGCAAATATGCCTATTGTCCTCTACTGAGCATTATCCGACCATCTCATAATTAAAGATAACGTAATTTCATTTCTGCTATGATTGTTGATACCCTATGTGTTTAAAAGAAGGTAGACTGCAACCATGAATCAAGCGTTACTTATTGCACTGGGTGGTGGTATTGGCTCACTACTACGTTACTGGCTCTCAACCGGCACTTACCACTTGCTTGGACGAAACTTTCCTTATGGAACGCTTGCAGTAAATG
>JAIELR010000126.1 GCA_019752835.1 Gammaproteobacteria bacterium
GGGCTCGACACGATGTTCATCCATCAGCGAAACCATATAAGTCTTTAAATACGCCATCAACGGAGCACTGTGTGCTTGATGATGCACTAATCGCTGCTCGCCTGTCATCCATCGCGTCTGCTCATCGTATTGAAACACTTTGCCTAATCCTTGTAAGATAGGCAAACATTCATTCGGAAAATAATCGAGGAGCTCTTCAAATTTTCTCAACCCATGCGCTAAACAGTTGCATAAAAGGGTGTTCATCGTCTTTGGAATATTCGCTTTTAAACCATCACACATTTGGATAATCGGTGATAATTGTGCAGCACGGTGTTTTAAAACCGCCTCTAAATTTTCACCCGCATGCTGCGTCCCATTTATAAATAAGGCAATCTGATGTGAGCCATAACGTGCCATCAATCCCGTGGTATACATCCCTCGACGTTCAACTTCCTCTTTTTTAATGCGAGCAATCACCTCTAAAATCTTCAACGGCGTGTCATCATTCTGAATTAACTCACCCTGCGCCACCAGACGTATCAACTTATTAAAAACAGGGTAGCAAGCGCCCGCAAGCTGCTCGATTAAATCGCATTGTGTCGCATCCGACAGCGGAAAACCAAGCAACTTTTGAAAATATTCTTGCCGATAAAACGGGACCGCCACATAATACTTCATCAACGCCAAGATCGATTTAAAGGATACATCGTATTTTTGCGCCCCTATCTCAGCAGGAAGTTGAGCACTAAAAATTTCAAGGCACGACGAACAGCGTAATTTTTCCACCACATAACGGAGCGGTTTTGCTAAGTTTTGCCCCACAATTCGAATTAAAATCCCTGGCGCATACGCATATAAACGTCCACCACACTCCAGGGGGCACACAGAGCCTACGCTCAAGCCAACCAAGGGCACGTGCACTTCTTCGCATCTCTCATACACCGTGTGCGGCATACGACCATGGCCCGGCTTCTTTTCTTTTTTCAGTGGCGCAACTCCATCATCAAGGGGGCCATCCCTATTTTCTTCAGGTGAAATGGTTGCAAGATTTAACGGTGCCAGTGCTTGTTCAGCTTCCGTGGGATCGTCCATCGTTGGCGGTGTGGCATTCGTTGCAGATTTATGGGTCTTCCCATACCCTTGACCAAATAACAGCGTACGAAGTCGTGCGATCGTAATGGTGTTATTTTGAAGTTGTGTCGGAAACCAGCCCATAAAAGATACAAGTCCAGCGAGAAAGTTTTTTTCTTCATCAGTCAACCTATTTTCTTGAATGTGCTCCATTAACGTATTCATTTGCTCGACGGTTCGATGAACGATGCGGGGCAAGTCTTTTTTCATCCCATTATTTTCCTGAAACAAGATAACCCTAGCATGATCTCATTGTATAAAATAGCAAGCGTTATTTTAATAATCCAGCTTAATTTACAAATGGCTTCTCGAAAAGGCGTGACCTCTACCCACAGTTGATTTAAAATGACCTGCTTATATCAGCCAATAGAGAATGACTATGCCTAATCCTGATTTTGTAACAAACCTTCTCAATTGTTCGCCTGAACAAATTGCCCGCTATCTTGAAAGCTATGAAAAATCCAACTTCCCAGAAGAATCCAAAGCGTTGATCCGGGCGCTTGTCAACGCCTTACCTGAGCAGCTCCAACTGGGCAAAGCGTTGGGGATTATCGAGGAAGAGAGCAAACCTCAGGGTTAGAACATACACAAAATCTTTTGTTTTACGCACGCAGGCTTGCCGGAAGGTCACTGAATTTCAGTTACCTCAATATCGGATAAATTTAATAGTGTGGTGAATACGGCAAGTGTGTCCGGATGAGTATTGAGCATTGTGTGGGCCTTATTTTAGTTCATCTTGAGTCAGACCAACACTTTAACAAAAATTACTATTCCACGCAAAGACGCGAAGAGCCTAAGAATCCTGCTTATGGCCAAGCCATTCAAGCGTTAAAAACCGAAGGTGCAGTATCCGAGCGAGTCGTTCATCAGCAAATTAAATATCGAAATAGAAGTAGCCTTGATCCCTCAACAGTTTGGATTATAGGCTTAAATCAGGTCTGAATAACGTATAGTTTAACCAGAATTCTTTTTTGCAACAGAGCCAAAATTCATGAAACCAAGCAATTACTCTCTTTGTTTTTCATCAGTGTCGCATCATCTGGCACTGAATCATTCTGCGAAAAAAACCTATACGACCAGCTTGAGCGTTTAGAAGCAAGTTGATGTCCTCTATCCGCTGCATATTGATAAAGGCTTTTTGCCGTGGCCACGTTTTTAACAACACCTTGACCAGTTTCATAAAGATACCCCATACGATAGGTCGCATCAGGCTCTTCCAAGCGTGCTAAGCGATAATACTGTAATGCACGTTGATTATCCATATCAACGCCTTTCCCCTCTTGAACTATCCTGCCTATAAGGTAGTTTGCTTTGGCCGGGTAGGTATTATTGAGTTGAAGGCTAGAAATCAGTTGCTTCCTGTTGTTTGCCAATAGCAATCGCTCTACATTCTGTTCAACATTATCAGATAAAAAAAGTTGATCATCTTGATGATGCTTATGATAAAAGACTAATAGATCAATGGCGTGAATTTGATCTTTTGTTAAAGGGAGCATGATTTTGTTTTCATTTTTTTGACACCCCTCTTCCAACAACAAACAAGCTAATCGCAGCATTGCCGGAAAACAGTGTTTTGAAGCAGATTCATAATACTGACGTGCTTTTACTAAATTTTTCTGAACAACAAGCCCTTCTTCCAGTACCATCGCACAGTAATACTGTGCCAATGGATGGCCTTTTTCTGCTAGTGGTAAATAATTATGATACGCTTGCAATTTATCTGCTTTACCGGCGATCCCTGTATCTAATAAACGAGCCAACACAAATTGCAGTGGATCACTTTGAATCGCTAGTTTCTCACAAAAAAACAAACAAATATCTAAATCGAACTGATGTTTCAGTTGGTAATGAATACATTCAGACTGTGCTAATTCATGGTTTTGCAATGCCGCTTTTTTAAAATAAATATAGGCCATATCCGGCGATACCTGTGACTTCGATAATGCCCATTGATAACAGGATTCCGCATGGCCACAATTGGCTGCTTTTTTGAAAAATTTCATTGCTGTTATTGTATCTTGAGAGATCTCTTTTCCTTCTATGAGCATTCTACCCAATGAATAATTGGCATAGATTGAACTTGTATTAATCGAATCAATAGCAAAAATAGCAATATTTTTTAACCGATTTGTTATTAAACGTTCTACAGCACTCTCTAGGGTGTGTAAGTTAACCAGATGATTTTGTGCACCTTTGATATAATAGGATTTCAAAATTTTTATAGCGTTTATTTCATGATTTTCGTAATCCTGTTCTTGCAACAATAAACGTGCCAGACGAGGTTTTGCTTCAGTGCAATACTTAAGGCATGCCTCATAATGCTTGCGTGCAGCAGCACCATTTTGATTAACGCCCTCGCCCTCTTCCAAAGCTATTGCGCAATAATAATGAGCCAGGATATGATTGTTATTCGCTGCTAGCGCGTAATAACGATACGCTTTTGCTTTATCCATTTCTCCTGCAATACCGGAATCTAATAATCTCGCTAATACAAATAACAACTCAATATTGCCTTGGGGAGTCAGTCTTTCGCAAAAATCTAAACAAATGGCTAAATCACAATCTGAATTAATTTGGTACTCAATACAGGCGTATTGCGCTAAAACATGCCCTTGCTGTGCAGCTTTTAGGTAATACGTATACGCCACACCGGGTGTCTGCTTGTCTTTTAATAATGCATACTGATATTGAGATTCTGCATGCACATAATCATCCGCCAGTCGTTTAAAATATAACATGGCCTCCACATCATTTTTTTCAACACCATCTCCCTCTTTTAAGCAAGTTGCATACCTAAATTGGGCGTTTGCATGCCCTACTCTGGCCGCTTGTCCAAAAAAATCGGCTGATTTAAATGCATCGATAGAACAAGGAGCAAGACCTCGCTTAAATCGTAAACCCAATTCATATTGTGCCTCTGGGTGCTTATTCTCTGCTGCTTTTAGATACCATTTAAATGCTTCAGCCTGATTGTCAAGCACGTCACTCAATAAAGTTGCCAAGGGATAATAAGCAACAATGTTATTTTTTGCAGCTATTTGTCGATACCACTTAATCGCTTCTTTTTTATTGTCTAATGTTCCTTTTGCAAGAAGTGGTGCAAGTTTTATAATTGCAGGGATAAAAGCTAATTTAGCGGCTCGTCGATAATAATTTTGTGCTCGCGTAATATCGGCGGCCACCTCCGTCCCGTCTTCGTAACATTGACCTAAAAAAACAATGGCCTCAACGAGGCCAGCCTTGGCCGCTAGTTCGCAGTACGTCATACCCGCTGCCACATTTTTTTTAATCACAAGACCCGATATATAATGCTGACCTAAGGCAAGCTGTGCCAATGGTAACGCTTGTTCAGCTGCTTTGTATAACCAATCGAAACTTAATTGAATATCTGGAGAAACCGAGAGATGACCTGATAAATAGTATTGACTCACATAATACTGCGCTTTGGGATGATTGTTTTCAGCGGCACTTCGATACCAAACGAAAGCCATCGCTTTGTTGGCTGCCTCCATGCTTTTTGCATAATTAAACTGAT
>JAIELR010000082.1 GCA_019752835.1 Gammaproteobacteria bacterium
CAGGCAAAGGTTGAACACTTTATTCACGGTAAGGACGGAAAGATTCAAGAGCGTAACAGCTATGGCAATGATCCGTTTCCGCCACGCGGCTAATTAGGAAGAACATGTCACTTACGGTTTCTGCAGGCTTTGACACTTTTCATTCTCGGCTCACGCCAACAGGAACTGAATCTGCCAACGCCAAGAGTCATCGAGCTTCTATCGAAGCTTGCCTGAAGTCTAACTTTGGCATGACAAGATTTTTTAGAACTGGATCGTTTGGAAACGCCACGAGCGTCTCCGGCTTTAGTGATGTAGATTACTTTGCCAGTATACCGAGAGAAAATCTAAAACAAGACTCAAGTCTTATCCTACGAGATGTAAGACGTGCACTTGATAGCCGATTCCCAAACACGGGCGTTCATATTGACGGACCTGCTGTCGTCGTACCATTTGGTTCTAGTCGATCAGAAACGACTGAGATTGTCCCTGCTGACTTTATAAAACGTGAGTATGACTGCTCAACATACGAGATTCCTAACGGTAACGATGGCTGGATGCTTTCTAGCCCTGAATTTAGTAAGCTAAGTATAGATGTAATCGACGGCAAACTAAATAATAAAGTGAAGCCTCTCATTCGGTTTATAAAAGCCTGGAGATATTACCAAAATGTCCCCATTTCCTCTTTCTACCTTGAGACCTACGTTGGTATATATGCTGAAAACGAGAAAAGTATTATTTATTCGATTGATATTGCAAGTATCTTCAATAAATTGCTCAACTCAAATTTACCTAGCATTACTGATCCTATGGGTATATCAGGCACTATCCAACCATGTAAAAACATGGACGACAGAAAAAAATCTCTAGCTGAACTTAAAGATGCGGCACGAAGGTCACAACTTGCACGAACTGCTGAGTCAGAAAATCGTGCAAAAGATGCTTTTTATTGGTGGAATGTGGTCTATAACGACTTATTTCCTGCTTACTATTAAATTATGCCGGATACAAACATAGCAAAAAATTCAGAAGAATTAAGTGGGTTGTCAGCACTACTTTTTGATAAGGCAGTGGCACTCTGGTATACCGCTCTAGTCATAGAAATAATCGCTGGATTTTTAGCGGTCGGAGTAAGCCTGTTTGACATTAACAAGTCATGGAGTATTTTCTTTGCCATATTAGGCTTTGCTTTGCTTGCTGTTTCGTATTATTTGAAAATCAGATACGCTCTTATTTATGATAACGCTGAAACAATGCGGAGACAGGCCGTGCTATCTAACGCCTTAGGATGGCCGATCAACCCAATTCAGTTTAGCGAGTGGCGTAGGCTTGCGGGTCCGAAAATTCTTACTCAGTTTGATGCTAAAGAAATTGACCCAAACTACTTTGCCACCAAGCAGCCACCCAGCTCACTACGTTTACTTGAAATGACTCAAGAATCTGCATTCTGGACTCGACATCTTTACTGTTACCTAAGAAACTACGTCTGGTTTGGTTTTGTGTTCTCGCTCATTTTTGTTTTGATTGTACTTTCTTTACTTACGACTGAATTTGTACCTCGAAATATCTCACTCAACATTGCATTAATTATTACTTCCTTACTACCTCTAATTTTGACAATCGACCTATTGGGGTGGGGTTTAAAATTAAATCAATTAATTAATGCGATTTGCAGGGTCGAAATGGACTTAAACCAACTTCCAAAAAATGATGAGCTTGATGAAAGACAAGTATTGAGACTTGTTGCGGAATACAACTGCCAAGTTTCCTCTGGTTTTCCAATACCAAACTGGTTCTTCAAAAAACATCATGACTTGATCCAAAGCCTTTGGTATAGAAAATGAACATGAAAATATTCTCACCAATCGATAGACAGAAACTGATCTCTCTCGCTTTTAGCTTCGGTCTGACTTTGCTGATTTTCCTTGATAGCAATTACTTTAACCACGTTCTGCTTACAAGCACGTACATGTTCTCTGTGACTTTCTTAGTTGTTATCTTAATCGCGATTATGCTTGTAGCAGGTCACGATGTCTATAAATCAGCAATTCATGCCAGCGTTGGATTCGGTGTTTTAATTTTCTTAGCACAAACATACTGTGCCCTAGATACGAAAACGTCCGATGGTATTGCAGCGCTAAACACATTATGGACGGTTGGATTTATTTTCATCCTGTATGAGTTTTTTAACAAACTACAGGAAGCATACAAAGCACATACACAACCACTTAGAGAAGACATAAAAACCAAAAAATGGGAGCCTGTACTTTTTATGGCTATATACTCAGTATTTATAGTTGGTTACATATCATTAATTTCAAAGGTTTTGACGCCAATAGTACTTGATCTGTGCTTATACAAATCTGTTATATGAGAACAATAAACAGTCACTTCATTGGTAACTTTAAAGACGGTGACAACATTTGTTATAACTTGGAGGTATTAAACAAACTCTATGAAGCTTACTACCGCGACAATGAAAGAAGTCCTTTTTTGAGAAAACCAATCACTGTATTTATCGTTGCTATCTTAGAAGCAGCTCTTGATGATTTGTTTTATAAAATTCGTGACTATACTCGGGAAGGAGTACCGGGCCTTTCAGATGACATCATCACTAAAGTAAGATCGAATACGTCATCGTATCGAAAGTTCAAGTCACAAATAAAATTTGCAAAGAATCATGATTTTTTTAATGTAGCAGGAACTAATTTTTATACAGTAATGGACGAGCTAAGAAATATTAGAAATCGAATGCATATTCAAAATAATTATAGAGATACGCCATTCGGTGAGAACTTAGTTTTTACTGAAGGTAGATTGATACAAGCAGAAAAGGTTTGCGAACACACATTAGCTAAAATGAGTGAGAATTTTCCAAGGTCTCAGTACAATCGAGGTTACGTAGATGATTTTATTTTACCCTGGAATTCCCATTATTCTTAGCAAGAAAGTGACATTGTACTGTAACTTTTTTATCAGTAACATGTGTCACTTTTGTCACTTTTTTGAGCACGAGACGCGTTGAAATGGTAAACTAAAAAGTAGCGAATCCATCAAGCAGGGCTTGGTCGACCACGGTTCTTGCCCGAGACCGCCCGCTTTTGAAAATAACACCCCCTATGGGTGTTATTTTCTTAGCGGAGGGAGAACGAGTGACTAAACGTCACTCGTGTCGAGATTCGAAGCCCGATTGAGCTCGTTTGTTTAGCTATACTAAATAAACGAGCCAATTGGGGTACTGAAGTCGTAGACTTCGAATCTCCCTCCCTACCCCAACAACCCTCCAATCCAATCACTCGCATACACCGACGCATACGAAAACCCGATACTAAATACAATATTACCCAATGCCAACGGTACCATAACTTTTTTATATGAAATATTGGCAATCCCTGCAGAAATAGTGACAAAGTCGTTCGAAAGCGGACAGATAGCTCCGTATATAAAACAGAAGCTTGGATACAGTCTCGGGTACGTAATAGCAAAATTTTTGATACTCGCAAAGACAAATTTAAAACTTTCTGGTATGACTGTTTCCCCCGACCGACCAAGTAGATATGAAAATGAATCCCCACACATAACTCCAACAGCGGATACAATACCCAGCCACAATGGATCAACTCCAGTATTTGCCAATACAAACAGTACTGCCAGGTACGGGACAGAATTAAACGTTGATAGTCCACCAATTGCCGCTATTAAAAACATCAATCCATAGGCATTTTGAATCCCAATGTAGTCAACCAAAGCTTCAGGTCCAATAAAAAATATAAATATAATTGATACCGCAATACCAAGAATAAGCGGGAGTGTGGCTATGATTTTTTTGCAGGTACTTATTGCCATTGGTAATTACGGAGTTGGGGTTATTTTTTCTTTACGTTTATCTGTTATAACGCGAATTTCTTTTGCTACAACGTCACTGGTTGTACTCAAGTCTTTTTCAATTAATACCATGGTTCCGGGAGGTAAAAATTGTGTCGTAACGATTTTCTTTCCAGCCAAAATTTTAGTTTCAGGAGTAATCACAAATGTTTTTGTGTTACCTCTGGGATCACGAGTAACAATACTGGTTTCAGAAATAAGCACGACCTTGCCAGGAACTACATCGGCATTCCATTGATCAGGCCCATTTGGCACCAAATACCACACTAACGCAAACACATTTACAGCAACTAGTATCAGTCCGACAAGTAAAACGGGGAGATATTTTTTAAAAGATTCTTTTTGCATAGATTACTCTCAACTATAACACTGTTAAACAATACTAAAAAAGTCCCTCGCGGGACTTTTTTATTATTTTGCAGTTGCTTTCTTGATAGCAGCTGATAGACGAGATTTTTTACGTCCAGCGGTGTTATCTTTGATAACTCCGCGCTTGGCTGCCTTGTCGATGGCTTTGTAGGCTGCTGGAAGCATTGCTTTCGCTTCAGCTCCTTTACCAGCAATGATCGCCTTTTTAATATCTTTTACCACATCTCGCATCGCCCCTGTAGTACGAATATTGTACACGCGCTTGCGCTCACTACTGCGTACTGCTTTTTTAGCTCCTTTTGTAATTGCCATATAAATGTATCTAGGTGCCGCTACTGTACCGTACATTACTAAATAAATCAACCCAGCCAT
>JAIELR010000109.1 GCA_019752835.1 Gammaproteobacteria bacterium
TGCCATTTCGGCTAACGTTAATTGATTGAGTGATTTGCCATAATAAACCTGAGCCGCCGCGCCAACACCATAAGCGCGATTACCTAGATAAATTTTATTCAAATAAAGATCCAGAATTTTTTGCTTGCTTAATTCTTTTTCGATTTTCATCGCCAGCAAAATTTCTTTTAATTTACGGGTATAGGTTTTTTTGGGGTCAAGAAAGAAGTTACGCGCCACCTGCATGGTGATAGTACTGCCGCCCTGCGACTTCGTGCCTGTCAGTACCAATTGTACTGCAGCACGACCCAAGCCAAGAAAATCGACCCCTTGGTGTTCAAAAAAGCGCTGATCTTCGGTCGCCAGTACCGCGTTGATCAATTGAGGAGGGATTTCATCATAGGGAACAGGAATGCGTCGCTTGTCTGAAAACTCAGCAATAAGCTTGTCATCAGCGGTATAAACCTGCATGGGAACTTGCATATGCACGTCTTTTAAGACTGAAACATCTGGAAGCTCGCTTTCAAGATGTACAATAATGAGGGCGAAGGCTATCGCACCGACAATGCCCAGGTCGATTATACACCAAACGAGGATTCTGAGGATGCGGCGTATATGATTCATGCTATGTTCAACAGTTAAATATTGTAGGGATCGGCCCCCGTGCCGACCCGAAGACGGGCAGCCACGGGGGTCTACCCCTACGAATGGTATTTCATTAAAGATGTGGAGTATAACAACCCAATAACTACTTTGTAAAACATTTCAATTCTGGCATAATAAGGAGGGCTCAGTTTGTCCGGTTTGAATGTTAAAAAGGACTCAATATCAATAATGGATTTTACCCTTCCCTTTCTAACAAAAAAGTCAAATAAAGTATTAGGCATGGATATTAGCTCCATGGCCGTTAAAATCTTAGAGCTTACAGAGCGCAATCATCATTACCATGTCGAAAGTTACGCAGTTGCCGCAATACCATCACAGGCTATCGTTGAAAATGACATAAAAGATCCAGATGCCGTTGCCGAAGCCATCCAGCTGGCCTATGCCCGCTCTGAATCTACCCTAAACTCAGTTGCCACAGCCCTTCCAAGCTCTTCTATCATCACTAAAATTTTGCAAGTTGATGCCAATATTAGCGAATCTGAACTATCCGAACACATACAACTCGAAGCCGGCCGCTATATTCCTTACCCACTTGACGAGGTCGCGCTTGATTTTTCAATATTAGGGATGAGTGAAAGAGAGCCGGGAAAACGCGATGTTCTCGTGGTCGCAGCGAGAAGTGAACAAGTAGAATCTCGGGCTGAAGTGATACGCCGTGCTGGTTTAACACCCAAAATTATTGATGTTGAATCCTATGCCGTTGAACGCGCCTTTTCGATCCTCGCCGATCAGCTGAGTAATAAAGGCATAAATCAAACTATTGCGGTCGTTGATATTGGTTCTATTTTTACCACTATAACCATTTTACACAATTTACACATCGTCTATACCCGTGATGAACTGTTTGGTGGCCGCCAGTTAACCGAGGCAATACAACGTCGATATGGCGTGAGCTATGAACAGGCGGGATTCATGAAAAAACAGCGAGAGTTCGCTGACGATTATGTACCTGAAGTCTTAAACCCCTTTCTTGAATCATTAATTCCGCTCATACGACGAACCTTGCAATTGTTTTTTTCAAGCAGTCGCTTCACTGAAGTTGAGCATATCCTCTTAGCCGGGGGCGGTGCGATGATTCCGGGCCTTTCCAAACTCATTCAAGAACGTTTATCAACCTCCTGCACTGTTGCCAATCCGTTAAGCGATATGTCTATTAATTCGAGGATTAATATCGCATCCATTACAGCAGACAGCTCTTCGTTATTAACCTGTTGTGGATTAGCGTTACGGAGTTTTGATCATGGTTAATATTAATCTTCTCCCATGGCGGGCTCAACGTGATAAAGAGAAGCAACGCGAATTTATTGTATTACTCTCAATAAGTATTGGCATATCGCTTTTCATTTGTTTCATCATACATATGGTCATCGCCTCAAGTTTATCTAATCAATTAGCTGTTAATGATTATTTGACACAACAAATTAATGATGTTGATGCACAAATTATTCAAGTTAAAGATATCAAACAACAAAAAGGCGATTTAATTCAACGTTTGTTCATTATTCATGAGCTGGAAACAAGCCGTGTGCTTTTAGTTGAAATGTTTAATAATTTTGCTAACATTTTACCCGATGGGGTTTATCTTACGTCTATTAAAAAAAATAAAAATTTGATCATTATTACCGGCAAAGCACGCTCAAACCAACAAGTCTCTCTACTCATGGAAAATATTGATAATTCATCGTCTTTTGCTAATCCCGTATTAACTGAAATTCAAGATAACAGTAATAATACAACGATTGCGACCAGCGTACTCGATGAAATTTATTCGCAAGGTTTTGAGTTGACAATGAAGGAAGAATTTACACAAAGCACGACCGGTACAGGCACCTCTCATCTTATCAGTACAAAAACAGACACCCCTTCTCCCAATTCTTCTGTTGACACTGGAAGCGGACCGACTCAACCAGCACCGGGGGGCTCATCATGAATTTAAGTGAATTAACCCTTGATAATATCGGCTCTTGGCCCATCGCTGCGCGAGTCAGTGTCGTCAGTTTTGTTTGTGGCATTATTTTCCTACTTTTTTTCACCTTTGATATTAAGCCAACAGACGTAAAAATAGCACAGGCAGAGAGTACAGAAAACGATTTGCGCAGTAGTTTCCAAGTTAAATACAGCCAAGTTATTAATCGCGGCAATTACGCACAGCAAGTCTCGGCACTGAATCATCAAATCCACACTATTTTAGCGGCCTTGCCCAATCAATTAAATGTGCCCGAGCTTTTAGCGGATATGTCGAGAGCGGGAACTCAAAACGGATTACAGTTTAATTTTATTAAACCGTTATCAGAAGTAAAACATGCTTATTATATTGAATTGCCTATTGAAATTTCAGTGAATGGTAATTATGAGCAACTCACTGAATTTGTCACTGCATTGGCTAAAATCCCCCACATTGTTACCATTGACAAATTTTCGATAGTGGTTTCCGATACGCCGAATACGCCAAACGACACCAATGCTCTCCCTAACTCACAACTTACCATGGAGCTCACAGCCGTTACCTATAAACAAAATAGCAAAAAAACCTCTCAACCGCCCCAAACAAGTGTTAAATCGCCATGATAAATTCTTTTATCATTACCTTCAATTTCATCAAAAAACACCTGATCAAAATTACGGTTGGGCTTTTGTGTATGGGTTTAATTTTAAGCCTGAGCGCCTGTGGACATCATAATGATAAAATGACCAAGGCAACGGAATTTGTTGCATCGGTGAAGCAAGCAAAAGGTGGCCACATTGAACCTTTGCCTATTTTTTTCACCCCCTCTTTGCCTGAACACCGCCCAAGCTCAAGCGCAATCCGTTTTTGCCCTTAGTGAATAACGCACTAATAAGACCCCAAGGCGAGCACCCCAAAGGACCATTAGAATCCTACCCGCTCTCTCAATTACATCTCGTAGGCACTCTTTCAAAAGGAAGTGAGGTATGGGGACTCATTAGTACCCCTGATGGAACGATATATCATATTAGCAATGGAGAGTATATTGGCCAAACCAGTGCCAAAGTCGTCGGGATTACCCCTCAAAAATTAACCGTACAAGAAACCATATCAGACGGATTGGGCGGCTGGAATACCCACATCAAAGAATTGCCTATTACAACACCAAGCCAACAGGATACTGCTCCATGATGCGCAAATATATACGATTAACTGCCTTGATTTTTTCTCTTTTTTACTGCCTTATTGCTACAGCAACGACACTGACAGGCGTCGATTGTAAGGTATTGTCAAATCAAACAGTTCAGGTAAATTTACAATTCTCCAATCCCGTGGCCGTACCTAAAAGTTTTACCACCGAAAAACCCCCTGAAGTGATACTCGATTTTTTTGATGTCGATAAAAATAATTTGGGCGCACGCCAAGTAGTTAATAGAGCCTACCTTGCCAGTATTACCACCGTCAGCGCCAATGGAAGAACGCGCCTGATCCTTAAATTACAGCAAACCGCAACCTATGAAGTTCATGTGCAAGGTAATCAAGTATTCATTACACTCACGGTCAATGCGCCGCCACCCGCCCTGAATAATACGGTTTCGGTGGTGAACGTCAAGCCGCAACCTTCTTATAACAGCTATGCGGCGCATTATATAAAACGCGTTGATTTTAAGCGAAATGCGAGTGGTGGTGGTGATGTTATTCTTGATTTATCGGATGCTGATACCGTTGTCAATGTGAATCAACAGAGCAATATTATTACGCTGGATTTAAATAACACCCGCGCACCAGGCACCTTGCAACGCAAGCTTGATGTCACCGACTTTGCAACACCGGTACAAACGATTAGCACTGAAACCTCGGGTAACCATACTCAAATTCTCATCCAAGCAACGGGTCAATTTGAGCAACTTGCTTACCAAGTGAATAAACAATTTGTGGTGAGTGTGAACCCATTATCTAATGAAAAAAAGGCCTTAGAGCAAGTGCAGCCTATCTATACTGGCAAACCCATTTC
>JAIELR010000187.1 GCA_019752835.1 Gammaproteobacteria bacterium
ATACTCATCATAGCATTTGAATGTAAAAATCAGCCCAGTGGCAAGGCCAAGGCCTAATAAAGTAGCTATGATTAACAACGGAGTTGCGGTAATTGTTATACCTATAAAAATAGGAATAATAAAAGCCGTTCCTACCAAATAGACAGAATCTGCGGCTGATTCGATACCTATTAAAGTATAGATAAAAAAGCTATTATTCGGTTTTACAGCATCTGTGTTTTTCTTCGGCTCCTTATTAGGTGGCCGATTGGTTTTTGTTGTTCTGCTTGGCATGGCGCTCTCAAGTCAATTTTGTTGCGATGGGTATATACCTAACATATTGAGTTTAATGCATTATTAAGAATGCAGGGTGAGTAAACGCAAACGTTTCACATATAGTTGACTGTATAGGGTGTAAATTAACTTAACATTAAAGATTTTTTTTTTACAAGCAGATTTTGTAAGCTATTTCTTATTTTTTTTCTTTTGACGGGCTAACAATTCACTCGCAAGCACTAAATAGGCTTGTGCGCCAGATGATCGTTTATCATAATGCAACGCAGGTAGACCAAAGCTGGGGGCTTCGGCAAGCCGGATGTTGCGGGGGATCACGGCCTTATATAACTTGTCGGCAAAATGGGTTTTTAATTGAGTGGAAACATCACTGGCTAAACAACTACGGCCATCGAACATCGTGCGCAAAATACCCTCGACATGGAGCGATGGATTAGC
The DNA here is from genome assembly GCA_019752835.1 of Gammaproteobacteria bacterium. The sequence goes on from JAIELR010000187.1 coordinate 712, forward strand.
CGATTGGGTAATTTGTTCGATGGTATTTAACAATGCGGATAAGCCTTCCAAAGCATAATATTCACATTGCATGGGAATCAATACGCTGTCAGCCGCAACTAACGCATTAACCGTTAGCATATTCAATGAGGGGGGACAGTCAATGAATACAAAATCAAAGTCGTTTTTCACCTCGTCTAGGGCTTCTTTTAATCGAAACTCTCGTCGCTCAAGATTGAGTAAGCTCACTTCGGCCCGGGTTAAATCACTATTGGCAGGCAATAGATGAAAACCTGCCTGTGAGGCAAAGGTAATGGCGTCACGTATAGATGCTTCTTGCAATAAAACATCCATCGCAGTAATTACCGCACTCGCCTTGTCAAAACCTGAGCCCATGGCCGCATTGCCCTGAGGATCGAGATCAACTAACAGAACCTTTTTCTTAGCGGCAGCGATGGAGGCGGCTAAATTAACGCAGGTAGTTGTTTTACCAACCCCACCTTTTTGATTCGCAATAGCAATAATTTTTGTCACGATCTTTCCTATTTATGGCTGAGCCAGGTTAAAACGTCTTTGGTAAAATAACTAATGATAAAATCCGCACCGGCTCGTTTAAGACCCAATAGCGACTCCATCACAATGGCTTGTTCATTCAGCCAACCTTTTTCAGCAGCGGCCTTTATCATGGCATATTCGCCGCTGACTTGATAGGCGCCTAAGGGGATTTCTGGAAACAACTGTTTTACTCGATAAATTACATCGGAATAGTAACTTGCGGGTTTAACCATGAGCATATCAGCGCCTTGTTCGACATCAAGCGCCGCCTCACGCAGGGCTTCAGCGGCATTAGCTGGATCCATTTGATAGGTGCGGCGATCGCCAAATTTCGGCGCGCCTTCTGCGGCTTCACGAAATGGCCCATAAAGTGCACTGGCATACTTAACGGCATAGCTTAAGATAGGAATATGCGAAAAATGTGCCTCATCTAATCCATGACGAATCGCTGCGACCATGTTATCTATCATGCCGCTCGGCGCAATAATATCGGCACCAGCCTGCGCGAAGCTGATGGATTGCTTCACTAATAACGGTAATGTTGCATCATTATTGACATCCATCTGCCCCGTTTCTTGATCCACTACACCACAATGTCCATGATCCGTGTACTCGCAAAGGCATACATCGGCCATTACTAACAAATCCGGTGCTATTTTTTTAATTCGCCGAATTGCTTGCTGCACCACTCCTTCATCATCCCAAGAGGCTTGCCCACAAGCGTCTTTGGATTCGGGAATCCCAAATAAAATAACGCCTAATACGCCTAATTTAACGATGGAGTGAATCTCATCGTCTAATTGATCGACAGAAAACTGAAAACAACCAGGCATACTGCTTATAGGGTGACGTAATCCTTGGCCTGCTTTGATAAACAACGGTAATATTAAGTCTTGGGCACTTATCTTCGTTTCTTGTGTTAATGCCCGCAAAGCCGGGGTTTGACGCAATCGGCGCGGGCGTAAGGCTCGTTTGGCATATAGTGGCGGCATAATCATTACTCATAGATTTTGAACACGGCCAATTATATGAGAAAATGCCTATCCATGTATACTTATGTGATATCAAACTATGACACCTAATCCTGCCCTCCAAACTAAACAGCCTAGTGGCTTGTATGTTTTGTTTTTTACCGAGTTATGGGAGCGGTACGGTTTTTATACTGTGCAAGCCCTGCTGGTGTTATTTCTGACAAAACATTTTTTGCTTTCCGATGAGCATGCTTACAGTATTTTCGCGGCTTACGGCGCTATGATTTACGCTACCCCCGTTATCGGCGGTTATATCGCGGATAAAATTTTAGGTTTTCGACGTGCTATTTATTTTGGCGGGGTCTTATTTATTGCCGGTTATACCATGCTCACGTTTTTTGATTACGGCATTTGGTTTTATCTGTCACTTTCTTTATTAATTTGTGGTAACGGTTTTTTTAAGAGTAATGTGTCCAGTTTGTTAGGCCGTTTCTATGCAGAAAACGATCTTCGCCGGGATTCAGGGTTTACCCTTTTTTATATGGGTATCAATATTGGCTCTTTTCTCGCAACCCTCTTAGGTGCAGGCATTGCTGCGAAATTTGGTTGGAATGTGGCTTTTGGTTTAGCCGCGATCGGTATGGTTATCGGTATGGTCCTCTTTGCTTGGGGTCAAAAATACATCGCTCATCGGGGCGATCCGCCGAACATGCCGCTCCTCAATGAAAAAAGATTCCTTCGCATTCCCAATGGTCATTGGATTTATCTCGGTACCATTATTGCCGTGGTTCTTATGAGTGTGTTATTAGAGTTTGCGACAGCTGTGCGCTGGGGGCTTTTATTTTTTGGTATCGCGACTATTTTTTATGTGTTGACGGTCAGTACGCAACTAGACCGTTATCAACATCGCCGTATATTAGTTTTGTTGGTGTTAATTCTATTTTCAGTCATTTTTTGGTCTTTATATTATCAAACCTTTTCATCGATTACGCTTTTTATCGATCGAGTTGTTAATCGCGATGTGGCAGGTACAACAATTCCAACCGCGATGTTCCAATCTATAGGCCCAACCGTCATCATTGTATTTTCACCCATTTTAAGCTGGTTATGGATGGCGCTTGCTAAGCGAGGAAAGCCTTTATCGGCACCCATGCGATTTGCTATCGGTATTTTTCAAATGTCTTGTGGTTTTTTGATTTTAACCTTGGCCGTTCATTTTGATAGTGATGCAGGAAAAATTGCTGCGGCTTGGATGTTGCTTATTTTCTTTGTGCAAACTATGGGTGAGCTCTTTTTATCACCGATGGGTTTATCCATTGTAACCACACTCTCACCGGCACGATTGACAGGCTTGATGATGGGCGTTTGGTTTTTATCACTCGCTGCAGCCAATGCGGTTGCGGGTTGGATTGCTGATTTTACAGCGATTCCTGCGACGATGACTGATCCCAATCAAATTGCTCAACACTATGCCCATGCGTATAAATTCTTTGGCTTATGGGGGCTAGGTTTTTCAATCGTGCTTATGTTGTTAACACCCGTATTAAATCGAATGATTCGACGTTTAGGATAAAATCATGCTAAGTATAGGACTTATGAGTGGTACTTCAATGGATGGCATCGATGCGGCGCTCATTCGCACCGACGGTTATCATGATATAACAGAGCTAGGACAGCTCTATATCGCTTATCATCCTGCATTTAAAATCTTATTAAAAGCAGCTGAATATGCGATCAAAACAACGGCCGAAATACAAATTACGCAAGGCAATTACAGTGAAGCGTTGATTTTGGCAATGGCAGAGACGGCGTTTGATCAGCTATTGAAAGAGTATTTAACCCACGAGTTGAACTTAAAAGATGCTGAATTTTCCGATTCATTTGCGGCGCTATTGAGCTATTTTCATGACCATATCAATGCAAAATTATCGATAAGTTTGGCCGGCATTATTGATCATTCAACCGATCTTCATGGTCAAGCAGTTGAACAATTACTGATTCAGACAGCGCATAAAGCGACACAAATTGACGTCGTGGGTTGTCATGGGCAAACTTTTTTTCATCGTCCCACCGTCAAGTTATCGATAGTGCTTTGTCACGGTGAACGATTAGCAGAGCAGCTGAAGATCTCGGTGGTGACTGATTTTCGTCGCTGCGATGTTGATGCCGGTGGGCAAGGCGCGCCGCTTGCGCCCTTATATCATCAAGCCCTCGCCAAGCATGATCATAAAATCCCTTGTGCTGTCGTTAATTGTGGTGGCATTGCTAATATTACGGTGATTTCAAACGAACATATTAAAGATCACTTTTTAAACCTTTTGTCAGTTTTTCTCGCGACGAGGAACTCCAGGGCCCATGGTGAG
>JAIELR010000242.1 GCA_019752835.1 Gammaproteobacteria bacterium
TTAAGCAGACTTTTTCGTTTTTCTCATCAAGCGTTGCTTGTGGCCATTCATCGAGTGTTTGGATTAGGGCCTGCCATTCGTCCTCTTCTAATATTCGCTCATGAATATTGAGCTTTTGCTCTTCCAGTGATTGCTGCCGATGCTTGATGCTGCGCATTAGTACTAACGGGTTGCTGTCTAAATAGCGGGCTTCATGTAAATAACTCATCAGCGATTTAATGATACTGACAGCGGTGCGTTTGGCTGATTCGCTTAAGCCGCTTATAAAAGGTTTCCAGCCTTTTTCTCCACGCTTGATACCATAACCGCCCCTCTTTTTGCACCAGACATTTTTAGGTTTCGGGTCATCTAAAAATGCTAAATAGGCATCAAAGTCATCACGGCTTAAACTCGACAATGGCTTTTTCGCTTGCAAGACGCACCACAGCAATAACCGTTCGGCTTCTTTTCGGTAGGACTGATAGGTGGTTTGTTTATGGACATATTCATTTAGCCAGGCGTGGACCGCCTCATAATCATTTTGCGCTTGTATGAGCGGTTTTTTATCGGTGCAGCGATTAGTACCCATTTCGCCGGATAAATCTTGACGGAGTAATAGCTCAGGTAATGTTTCCAACCGAGGCAATTGGCTCATTTAATTTTACCCTTGGCTGGCTTAGTCGATTCTTTATCGCTAAGTTGTTCTTGCAACTTCGAAAGAATTTGTTGGGTCTGCTTACCTGCTTCCTGTTTAATCACTCCAGTCAACTCCTGGCTAAACGATTGTTTTAATTTTACCGCAGCTTTTTCATTTTGTTGAATACCGGTCAATATCTCAACAAAAGAACCTTGCTGCTTTTGGAGCTGTGTACTTAGCTGCCCTACCCTGCTGATTATCTCAATGAGTGATTTGTCTTTGTCTGCCAGTTGTGCTTGCAATTTTTGATTGGCTGATTTGAGATGGTCAATTTCAACAATGTGCTCGTGTCGTTGATTTTCAGCTATCTCTTTCATTTGTGATAATTCATTAAGGTAAAACTGCTTGGTTTCTGATAAATGAGTTTCATATTGAGCAAGAGCTTGTTGGTGTTTTTCTTCAATCGAAGCCAAGGTGGTATTTGCATAATCATCAAATTTTTTCTTGGCCTTTTCGACCAAATCCAATTTCGATTCTGCTACTGCCAACGTTTGATTTAACGCAATCTGCTGTTTTTCCAATGCCGCATTCTGCGCGCGTGTATTTTTTAATAAGACACGCAAGTCTTGGTCATCCTGCATAACTCGATGAAGCTCATTCAGGGCATGTTCTTTTTCTGCCTGTGCCAACTGGATTTTATCATTGGCTGTGGCTTCAATTTCTTCTATCTTCGCGGCATTATCTCGTTGCAACTGCTCCCAGACACTGGCCACCGCTTGATTAATTGAATCAGAGGGCAATCCCACTGACTGGTGTCCATCAATCCGTTGCTTTAAGTGCTGCGTTTTCCATTCGGTCAAATATTTAGAAACGGTACTGTAGCTGCCCGTTCCTAATAAAACTCGAATGCGCTCAATGGTGGGCGAAGCACCTTGTTGCACTAATTTTTCGGCAGCCAATGCAACCTCTTGATATCCTATTCCTGTTCTAGACATGCTTCTGCTGCTCCTGTAAAAGTGCCAACCCTTTCGGCGTAATTACATAGCGCTGATTAATGCTTTTTGGTTTATCCGGGATGGTTCGAGCTAATAACTCTTGTTTTATTAAAGGATGAATATATTTAGCCGCAAATTTAATCCGCTGCTTCCATTGTAGTTTCTCCATGAGTTCTGCCAAGCTCCGAGGAGCAGTGGCGTACTCTAATAAGACCAACTCCTCGGAACTGAGCCCCGACATGAGCCCAACATGAGCCCGATCTGGGCTCATGTTGGGCTCATGTCGGGGCGGATAGACTGTCACTCTCATTTGTGCACTAAATTCTTCCCATTTTGGCTCAGGGCAATCTTCCTTTACACAAATAGCATGAATACGCTCATAGCAACTTCCCCATTGTTCAATGAGGCCAAACTCTTTGAAGACACGTGCAATAACGCTGTTGCGAATTCGGCTCACTCCAGCTATTAACTGTTCGACCGTCATGGTTATAGGCAAAACACCTGGACTATTGATTTCAATCCGGTTGTCAAATACGCCTACTAAAAAACGGGAATCTAAAACTTCGTAGTTAGCATGAACAAAAGCATTAATGATTATTTCACGAAAAACAATCGGCGGATATTCGGGCGACTCTATCCTGCGCATCCCAACAAACTCGACACGCGTTCGGGTATTACGCTGGGTAAATTTGGTTACTTCTTCAACGGCCGTTATCAAATCGCAATCTAGCTCCACCTTATCAATAAAAATGGCCTTACTGGTTCCTTGAAATCGTGCACAACCGATAAAGGTATTCCGAAACAATTCGAGCCGCCTATCTTTCTTTCCAAACAAAATAATGCCGCCGTTCGACGGTATGGTTTGATCCCCTTTGAGCACAAGAACCCCTAAGGTCAACAGATTTTTTATGCTGTTCTTTTTGTTAATCTGTTTAAAATAGCTTTTAAGCAGCTTTTGATCCAGATCCTGAAAAGTCGTACCAAAGCAAGGCTGAGCGTCATAATGCAAGTGTTTCACTTGACGTTGAATTTCAGCAATAATCTCTGGCGTAGCAATACGGGTAGTAGCACCCAAACGCGTATAAGTTCCTTTATCCACCCCTTCGGATTTAATAAAATACGGACCAAATCCTGACTGAACCTGAACCAAAATGACGGCTTTGCCTCCATGATCCACTTGGGTGATATCAACAAGTAGTTGGGGAGAAATACTAACCGCAATAGCGTTGGCAATTTGATCTTGAACCATTTCGGGATGGGCTACACCGATAATTTGCTTGCTGTCCGTGACGCCTATGATTAAAATGCCCCCTGCTGTATTGGCAAAAGCAATGATCGTTTTAATAATTGGCATCAGAGATGAAGCGTCTTGTTTAAACTCAAGAGTCTTGCTTTCACCCAATGTGACGAGTTGCTGAATTTGCATAGAATATCCTGATTTCAGTGAGATCCTCAGTATATCCTTAAATATATGCTATTTCAAATTATTTACATTTTACGTAATTGTAAAAATTTACGATACTTAACCATAATTAATTCCAACAATAACCATTATCAGAAACAAGATCCGTTTGTGATGCAAGTTATATAATAAAGTGCAACAACGGCTTTAATACAGGATAACTCATGCCTAGGGGATATAAGCAAGATAAATTAGGAATTCTCCTTAAACAGAATGCCTTGATTTTGAATAGTTTCACCAAAAAACTTAACATAAAAAGTCTTATTTATTAAGTTGAGGATTAACCTCATTATACCTTTTAAATTCAGCCTTATAACCACATTTTTCATAAAAATCAGGTGCTGAAAAAGCACTGGTCACCAAGTTAATATTATTAAAACCATTTCCTTTAAACTCATTTTCCAAATATTCTAATAATGCCCGACCATAACCTTGATGCCTATGAGTTGTTTCTACCCATAGATTATCAACATATATTTCACTGAATGCGGTATAAGCCTGTAAAACACCAATAACATTATTATCAACTTTCAGCATAATTGCAAAAGATTTATAATTTACATCGATACCATGAGCTTGTTCGGTTGCTATTAAATCTTGTTGCATAGCTGTCTCAGTTGCTTCATCAATTTTATCGACAATATCAAAATGAGCATTTTTAATCATGAGTTTTTGTTTGTGGAGAAATTGTATAATAAGGTCGACTTGAGTTGCTAACGTTTTCGCTCCATCCACCACAAGATCAGCTTTATTAGCCGTGATTGCATTGATTTCATCAGAAAATAACTTTCTGGTGTGGGTAAGATAATCCATTAAATTTTGTTTTATTGCTTCACTGCTTAACGACAACGCACTAATGTCTCTTATTAAGCGTCTGGCTAAGGCAATATCCAGTGGCGTATTTAAATGGACAAACACATCAATATAATTTGCCGTTTGCTCATGCGCCATACCTAAAGGAGCATCGACTATTATATAGTTTGTCGGTTGAATCTCAGTGCGGTGAATAGGGTGAATTACAGACTTACCATTCTTTAAATTCTTGAGTAAATCCGCAAAAATATCATAATTAAATTCGGTATAATCACAGCCTCTTTCATACCAATCGAGATAATCATCAGGTGCAATCGAAATGGAATCAAACTCATCCCAATATAAAGCATTAACCTGTAATTTTTCAGCTAATGCCGTTACTAAGCTCGACTTACCTGCTCCGGAAACACCACTTATGCCAATTATTTTGGGCTTCATGTATCACTCACTTATAGGCCATTTCATCTTTGCTCTTTCTTCAAATCGCATTTTATCATCCAAAGGCACATATAGTCTCGTCGTTTCTTCCTTGGGATGAAGCATGTCCTATTCGCCTCAATAATGTTCCCTTCAGCTCGCAGCTGCTCTAAAATGGCACCTGTGTTGATCTCCTCTCAGTAAATCGATCCATTTAGCGTAGAAGTCGAGTAGCTCCTCCCCATTGCTGAGGAGAAGCCCTCTAAGAAC
>JAIELR010000088.1 GCA_019752835.1 Gammaproteobacteria bacterium
GAGAAGGAGTCTTACGCTGATTGTACTCGTGCTATTCACGTATTTACGCCAACTTCCGAAAAGATTGATAACCTCGTGATTATCAACGATGGTTTTGCTTATTTAGCATTAGACGCCATGAGTACTTTTGAACAAATGGTAGAACAAGGCAATCTATCTGAAAATACAGCATTTGTTTGTATTACAGCATTGCCAGCTTTATTGAAGAAAATTTCTATAGATGATCCTGGGGCAAGCATGCCAGGCATGGGCGAAAGAATGATTGATTATGAATATAAGATCGATGATTATGTTAAATTTATCGATAAATCTTTACTACCAACCTTAGAAAAATCAGGGCTTGATTTGCCAACCAACCCAAATAATCGAGTGATGATTGGTTCCAGCCTTAGCGGCACAGCGAGCATTTATATTGGATCAAAATATCCTGAATTGGTGGGAGGCATAATTGCACAGTCGCCATCACCAACTAATAGAAGGATCCTGAAAGACATAGTAGATAACTATGAACCGTCAATACCTAGGGCTCACATACAATTAAGTTGTGGCTCTTTTGAGCAGGCTGGGTTTGCGGAGAATACTAATTTTCCTTTCGCTAAAGAACTGAAAAAAAGACTTCAGATACCACTCAGTGTCGGTTTACATGGACATCAACAACTCGCCTGGACGGATGCACTTAGACACTCCCTTCCAGCTACCTTGGCCATTTTGGAAGGAAATAATTTGAAAGATGGTTACAAATTTCCAAGTTCTTAATTACGTATTATTAGAGTATTTACAAATACAGAGAAATACAATTTCTTATCATAAATCAGACTCAGCCGCTTATACGATTCAATTATATCATTGAATTTTTTTCTTGACCCTTCCGTTACGTCATCCTTTAATATACATTTATTCATCTTTATTCAGGTGAATATGCAAGGGGTTGATGATGGCGTATACCGTAAAACAATTAGCACAAATTTCAGGCGTAAGTATCAGAACACTGCGCTTTTATGATGATATTGGCATCTTGAAACCAGCTTATTATGGTAAAAATGGCTATCGTTATTATGAACAAACGCAATTGTTAATTTTACAACAAATTTTGTTTTTTCGAGAGTTGAGTATGCCGCTAAAAAATATTCAACAAATCTTGGATAATTCTGATTTTAATACCTGTGATATGCTTAAATCGCATAAACTGGGCTTAGAACAGAAAATGGAGCGAATTAAAAAATTAATTGTAACATTGGATAAAACAATTGCAAATTTACAAGGTGAAAATAAAATGAGTGACAAAGAAATGTATGATGGATTCAATCCTGCTGATTTGCCCCTATATGACCAAATTGTCATTGAAGAGTTTGGTGAAGTAGCTAATAGTTGGATAGCAAAACGTGCCGAGACAACCAAAGGTTGGGGCAAGGCTGAGTGGGATCAACTAACTTATGCTTGGAACGTAATACTACTTAAATTAACTGATGCGATGCATCGTGGATTGCCGACAAACTCACCTGAGGTGCAGGGAATTATTAAAGAGAAATATCAACTCGTAAAACAACTGTATGCACCAACAAAAGAAGCCTATTTTGCAATGATAAAAATTAATTGTCATCATCCTGAATATAGAAAACAATATGATTTTTACGATTTGAAGTTGGCAGCATATTTAGAGGATGCAGCAACTTTATTCGCAAACCTGGAATTTAAGGATTAACGCTCATTATTCTTATCAAGGACTGAATTATAAGGGCTGCATTTTTGTCAGCCCTTATTTTATGGCGACATGCGTAACCTACATTAAAACACGCAAAAATTGCGCTTTAATGCATATGACACATGCTATCAATCATTTTCTTTAAAAATATCAAAGTCACATCTCTGGCGCAACAATGTCTCCCTCTGGAGCAACTACTTCTTGAGAACTACGGTGTTTTGGAGGCGCAAGTAACATGAGAGAAAGTTTTTCAGCTTTTTTTGCGACCTTTAGTGGTAATACTTTTCTATGTGCCAAATTACTTGCAAGCTGTGGATGAATGGCAAGCTGAGAAGCGGCGATATTAAAAAGCGTGGGGACGCCGACAGTTGTTATGCTGATAGGAGTATGGTTAGCTCTTGGTTTCATATTAGCAAGTGCATCTGCCCAGTATCGATTACAACGATTTAAGGGTTTTTTCTTATCATTATTCGATAAATCAAGATCGGCACCATTGTATAATAGCACTTCGGCACAAGTTAGAGCTGTCTCTTGACTACTCGCGTGGTACCTTGCCCCTATCAACAGACAATGCAACGGCGTATCGCCCTTAGAATTTTGTGTATTGACATCTGCGCCGACAAGTATCAACATTTTTACTGTCTCGATGTTGCACTCTGCTGCGGCGTAATGTAATAGAGTCGACCCATTCGTATCGCTCATATAAACATCAGCACTTGCTTCAATGACGTGAGCAAGTGACTCAGCTTTGCCATATGCAGCTAAGTACTGCGCAAGAGGGAGTGATTCACAGACGGCATTATAGCCCATGTAAAGCGAGCAAATCGTAGGCATTATTTCATTGTAGGGATTGATCTCACAATCGGAAGACAAGCTGTCACCTCTTTGAATACATACTAAGAGTGCATCAGGGGTATTGAGCACAACATGGTCAGTCAAATTGTAATTGGCTAAGCCTAAACCATTTTTAAAACACGCTTGAAACATATCCAAATCGAGATCGCCGGGTATCTCTTTAGGTAAAGTGATATTGTGACTCTTTAACTCTTTTAACAGCATAGAGACCATTTTGATATTGCCACTCTTTATTGCATCTTCCATCATATTTTCATAGGGCTTAGCGTCAGATTCTAAGAGTAATTTGACCATTTCATAGCGTCCACCGCGTAATGCGCCTTGCAACACGCTGCGCTGTTTACCTTTTCTATGTTCAAAATTTTGATTAACAGATATTCCCGACTTTATGAATAAACCCATTGTTTCCAAATCGCGTCGAAGTTTTGTTTCCCGATCAATGGTGTTAAAATATGTACATGGCCACGAGCCTTTGGCAATATCAAATAATATGGCAGGATCAATATCAGGCGCTGCACCTTGCTGCAATAAATAATCGATAAGGTCGGTGTTGCGCTCAGAACTTGCATGTGAAAGAGGTGAAATACCATCTTCCAAATTTGTTTTATTAATATCAGCACCTGCAGCAATCAATGCAGTCAATTTGCTTTGAGCATTGACAGCATCGCACGCAATTATGCATGGAGTTGTATCCCCAATATCGCAGTTAAAATCGAATTTTTTTTCAGCCAATAAATTGATAAAAATGAGTGCTTCATTCTCTTCTGGCTTTTCTAAAAAATACTGTAACAAATCTTGTGGAAGTTCAGTTGTTTTTTGGCTCTCTAGCGCCTGATCAAGTATTTTTCTTGCGACGCCAAGATCATTATCTTGAATGGCTTTTGTCATCTGCGTGAACACAGACTGAATATTTATTAATTTTTGATCATGAGTACTCCCCATCAACGCCTTAAGAGGGGCATAAATCGGCTTATGAGACCGAATTTCCTCCATATCAAGCAATGACTGAACTATTGTTTCTATACTAGTAAGCAATGAAATTTTATCTATGGTCCCGCTTGAGCTGTGATAAGTAATATAATTGCGTTCTAAGTGATGAAGTGTATTCAGTGTTTCACGTATAATGGGGTCTGCAGATTGAGGGAGTGCATTTATTAAATGCTCATAGATTTCAGCCCACTCTTCAAATGGTAGCATTAACAGTTTAAACTTCGTAGACCATTCTTCTATGGGGTTCATGATGTTCTTTCCTCAAAATGTTTGCTGGAGCGAGCAGTATAACAATTAAACATTAAAGTAATATTATTGCTGACACTAAACTGAACCGAACGAATTGCCTCACAAAGAGCCTAATCGAAGATTAGGAGAATTATGAGTCATACGTTTATCATTGGAGGAACGCCACATCTACTTTGAGATAGAACCATAACTTCTTAAGCAAATACCTTATTAATTGAAATATGCAAAAAGTCTGCAAAGTAATTTGTTGAGAAGGATTGACAATTTTTCTGTATCTAATAAAGCAGATCCTAGTTTTAAATTGAATATTTCATAATTTTTTTCCAATTAACTATCACATCTATTTTTAATCATGAGTTGTAATGTCACTGGTTCATTGAGTGGATTCACATCAGAAATAGATTTATGAGATACAAAACCCGCTTTTTTCAATGTTTGGATAGAGGCTATGTTTCTTATGTCGGGATCGGCAACACAAAATTCATATTTTGGCCAAATGATTTGGTTGATAAATGCGGTAATAATTTTATCCCCCAACCCTCGATTAACAAAGCTTGGCTCACCAATAAAAAAATCAATTCCCGCGCCATAGTTGACGACATCATCAGGTAAATCTTGCCCTGGCCAAGGATTATAGGTTAATTCACAATATTGCAAATAAGCAATTGGCTGATTTTTTAAAGAGACTATAAAACCTTTCACCACTGCGTTATCTGCTAAGTAAAGCGTCAATTTCTTTTTAACCTCATCAATTGTCCAATT
>JAIELR010000224.1 GCA_019752835.1 Gammaproteobacteria bacterium
CCAAGCTGTCAACCTAGCTCTCGCCCTTCGTGTCAGCCTTCGCTGCAACCGTCAAAGATACCTACTACGCAACCGACGTAAGAAGCCAATAGTAATGCGTTTAATTTTGCAAAAAATTGGTATGCTAGGTGAAGAAGACCGCATAAAAGTCGAAAATACACTCCATTCTCTTTTTTTGTAACAAGCGTCCCTGCCTTTGCTTCTTAACTCAAAAATTGAACAGTTTGGTGGATTGAAAAGGGAGACCCTCCCGGATGCAGCGCAATCCGGGTTAAGATATGTCTGAATTATATGTATACTTTCACGCAAACAAATCACCCAATTGATAACAAATCCCAAAAGTCGCAAGTGTAGCAACAATCTGAATGCAGTGTGATACCAATGATTGAGTTCGCGCCGATAAGCGATAATAAAGGCTAGTGTGCTTTTTTTCTTCACCTATAGCTTTTTGCGTTACTGAGGCCTCCATGCGTGTAAAGATGTCCTCAACATTATTGATCAAAGCCGTATCAGTCCAGTTAAATAAGGCGGGTTCTTCAAAGAAGCCTGCCCACCAACCTTCATTCCAGTGTTCAAACCCCAGTGTTCCAGGGGAAAAAGGGTTGGTTTCTTCTTGTCCACCTTTTTGAGCGGACTCATAACCATCCAGCCAAGTGTCTTGTATCTCAGGAAAATCCATTTTAAATTTTAATTTGCTATAACATTGGGCGTCTTGTGTAGGCATCATGTTAATAATCTCCTCAGCAAGTTTCTGTACTATACCCGAAACATGAGACGCTACGGGCATGTATCCAGACTAGGCTTAAATTTGATGAAGTGCAAGGAGATGTTAACAGTTTTCTTAATGATACATTATTACTCAACCGAAAACGACGAACCGCAACCACACGTGGTTTTGGCATTCGGATTGCGAATAATAAAGCGTTCTTCAATGCCCGACTCATAATCAATTTCTGCGCCCATAAGATGCTGCAGGCTCATCGCATCAATCACTAAGGTGATATTTTTTTTTGTAATGGTAAAGTCATCTTCATTGATGGTTTTAACAAATTCAAACTCATATTTGAGTCCCGAACAGCCGCCGCCCTCAATATAGACCCTTAATTTATCGTCAGCCTCATCCATTAGCTCGGCAATTTTTAAGGCCGCAGCATCTGTAATGGTGACAAGATGCTCATCAGCCGCTGCACTAGGTTCTATTGGCAATTCAGGCTCAGCAGCATCTGTAATGGTGACAAGATGCTCATCAGGCGCCGCACTAGGTTCTATTGGCAATTCAGGCTCATCTGATAACATATTCATATATCATACCTTGTTCAATATTTGACGCTTATTCTAATTTGAATTGCAATGTAATACAATGGTTCCCTTTTGGAATATAGAATTATGTCATTTATAATGACCGGCCTACAGTATATGGGGCATCTTGATGTGCACCTGCAGGCACTTATTATTAATTATGGTTCATGGATTTATGCTATCCTTTTTGCGATAATCTTTGCTGAAACAGGGCTTATTATTGCGCCTTTTCTACCCGGTGATTCGCTTTTATTTGCTGCAGGAAGCTTGGCTGCTGTTGGCGGTTTAAATGTTAACCTATTGGCTCTCTTGCTTTTCCTTGCTGCGGTTGCTGGCGACAATACCAACTATGCCATTGGCCGTTTTGTGGGGTTAAGGCTACTACAACATCCAAAGGCCAAGTGTATTAAGCAAGCACATTTAGATAAAACGCATGCATTTTATGAAAAACATGGGCACAAAGCCATTATTATTGCTCGTTTTATGCCGATTATACGCACTTTTATGCCCTTCACAGCCGGGATTGCTCGCATGACCTATAGCCGATTCCTGAGCTTTGATCTGTTAGGTGGCGCTTTATGGGTGGGTGGGATAATTTACCTAAGCTATTTTTTTGGTAACATTCCTATGATTAAAGAAAACTTTTCCTTCGTTGTTTACGCCATCATTATTGTTTCTTTTTTACCCATATTCTGGGAAATGATGAAAAAATATATCCCAAGTTTGAGGTAATCTAATGGAATTAATCATTGCATTTCACGTCATTTTTGTAGTTTGTTGGTTTAGTGGCTTGTTTTATTTGCCAAGATTGTTTGTTTATCACGTTGGTTGCACCGACAAACCAGGCCAAGAACGATTCAAAATAATGGAGCATAAACTCTATTATTATATAACGACCCCTAGCGCGATATTGGCAACATTTTGTGGTTTGACACTATGGTTGCCGCATTATACTTATTATTCCCATATGAATTGGCTACATGCAAAGTTAATTTTAGTGTTCTTTCTTTGGACCTATCATATTTTATGCGGCTACTACTTATATCAATTTAAGCATGATAAAAACCGGAAAACAGAGCGTTTTTTCCGCTTTTTTAACGAGATTCCCGTATTAATATTGGTACCTGTTATCATCCTTTCGTTCGTAAAACCTTAGAATGTTCAAAAAAGAGGTTGCACACTGACATGAAATTGGGTTAAGATCGCTGCCTCCAAGTTTTTTGGCGAATTGCTTTGCTGAACTACTTGAAATAATCTTAGAAAAAGAGGATTTTATAATGCGTTCTGATATACATCCAAAATATGTTGCATTGAAGGTAACTTGTAGTTGCGGTAATGCTTTCGAAACTCAGTCAACCTATACCAAAGGCTCTCTCCATATAGAGGCTTGCGATAAATGCCACACTGCATACACAAAAGAAAAAAATAAGGGCCCTGCAACGGGTGACCGAGTAGATAAGTTTAATAGCCGCTTCAAGAGAGGTTTTAAATCTAAAGAAGCAGCATAGGTTGAATTAATATTTATTATCATATAAAATAAATTCTGATTAGCATTCGTTTGTTTTACTTATACACAAACTAGTAATATACTTCATCGGATTGAGGTATAATGCTCTGATGATATTTTGTCTTTGCTAAAAAAATTAACGAGCAACAGTCTAACAACTGTTTCTCGTTAATCGCCGGAATAGCAATACAAAATTCTGATTTTTTTGTTTATAACGGGATCATGAATTAATGGCTAAGCAACCTGAATTTAGGAAAAATATTTCCACGTTTTCGCTGACTATGACAGGTGTTACCGCAATTATAGGTTCGGGCTGGTTGTTGGGAACTCAAAAAATTGCAATCATCGCCGGGCCCGCCAGCTTATTGGCGTGGGTCTTGGGTGCTGTCGTCGCCTTACTAGTGGGATTATTTTATATTGAAATCGGTAGCACGCACCCATCATCTGGCGGGATCGGCTATTATTCGCACTTAACTCATGGTAGGTTTTGTGGCTTTCTTACTTCTTGGATTAACTGGCTGAGTATTGTTGCGGTAGCGCCCATTGAGGCTCAGGGTATAGTGCAATACCTTAGTCAACTGTCGCCATTTTTTGCTAAAACATACAATTTACAAACACATAACTTAACCGCCTTAGGTATATTTTTTGCTCTTATATTGATGGTTGGTTTTATGTTAATCAATTATTGGAGCGTTAAAATCTTTATTCGCTTTAATAATTTCTTTACTTTGCTCAAGGTGATTATCCCGCTTTTAACCATCGGTTGTTTGGCTTATGCTGGCCTACATCCAGAGAACTTTGGCAGAACAGTGCAAGAATTTATGCCATTCGGTTGGAAATCTGTTTTGACCAGCGTTGTTGCTTGTGGTGTGGTGATGTCATTTAACGGTTTTCAATCACCTTTAAATTTTTCTGAAGAAATTCGCTCGCCGAAGCGTCAGCTTCCGATTGCCGTCATCAGCAGTATTTTAATTGCCTTTGTAATTTACGTCTTGTTGCAGGCTGTTTTTATTGGTAGTGTAAGCCCTTTAGCTCTTGTTAATGGTTGGCAATCGATTAATTTTCGCTCACCTTACATTGATTTGCTTCTTATTGCTAATTTACAATTGATGGTTACCACGGTCTATATTGGTTCTGTCATCTCTCCTAGCGCATGTGGCGCCGCATTTATTGCCTCAAGCTCACGAATTATGCACTCCTTGTCTTCTGAAGGACATCTTCCCGCATTTTTAGGTGCCTTGGATCCCAAACACAGAAATCCACGTCATTCCATTATTGCATGTACTGTAGTCGGCGCTATAATTTTGTTCATGTTTAAAGGTTGGTATACCTTAGTCGCCGTTATATCTGTACTACATCTCTTTTCATATGTTCCTGCGCCTATAGTGACCATTGCAAATCGAATTAAAAATACAGAGCTAAACCGTGGAAAAGAGCCATTTATGTTACCTTTTGCTCATATTATTGCCCCATTTTTATTATTCGTGATTTCAACGCTTATTTTCTACGCCGCTTGGCCACTGGCTGATGAAATGGCTTTATTAATTATTCCAGGACTTGTATTCTTCTTTTATTATGAGTACAAATACAATCACTCCAGCACATTTTGGCACGTATTCAAGGGCGCTTCCTGGCTCGTTTTTT
>JAIELR010000110.1 GCA_019752835.1 Gammaproteobacteria bacterium
ACTACAGCTTGAGTGATATTGGTGAATTACTTCAATGTACAAATAACGCGTTATTATTTATTATTAACCGAAACGATCCAAGCTTGTTAGATTTTAAACAAGGCGCTCGATTAGTAACACTTCATGAAATAGCAAAAACAAAAAATAAGAACAATAACAAGTAGGTTATTATGATGACAAGCAATCTGGCAAATGAGTACATTCTTGAATATGATTATGCTCACCTTATCCATAAACGACGAGAGAAATATCCCAATTTATTAGAGCTGGTGGAAATTAAAACGCCTTGGAATATTATTGAAGAAATTTTATCAGGTCACTATGAAAATATTGATGAGAATATAAAAGACTCACTGCCCGAGGATGTTCTACGGATTACCGCAGCACGGTTGTGGTGACCAGACTAGCTATATCAGGGTTTAAGCATAATAGCTAGCACACACAAGCAACCAAAAAATTTAAATTTAAGCACTTTAGCTAACTGGACGTTTGAAAGTTTCCATGCAGAACAATTTTGCTAAAATATATTTTAGAAACTAACTATAAAGGGATGATGGCATAGTAAAACAACTAAATTTCCTGCGCCAACCCCTTTCTTTGTACGATATTGTAGAATGACCACGATGAAAAATATTTTTTGCCGGATTTTTAATAAAAGTAATCTACAATTTTGGGTTTTATTCCACAATATTGTAGAATGACCAAAAATTTTTTAAGATTAGGTGGAAAAAAATCAATCCATAGCCTATAGTTTTCCTGTAAGAGCAGAGTTGCGCCTAAGGAAAATATTCTTAAAAATGCGATAAAGTTATCATTGTGATTTTTAATCCACGAATATCTTAAATGCTGATCGCAATAACCATGAATATAGTAGAATAACCATTGATTTGGTGGAAGTCTCAGGAAGAGAAATATTTTTTAAAAAAACTTATGTTGGAATAGCCATCGATATGTTGCAATAGCCATTGATATAGTAGAATGAAAAACGCAGACAGTGTTTATTTGAGAAAAGTTTTGACAACGATTTTACAAAATGTCATAATGCTTGGATAAAGTCAGCGAAAATCTAAATTCAACACAAGCAAACTTCTCAACCTTTTTACAAAAATAGACACCGCCATCGCTCTTGTAAGTCATTCCAATTTACAGTAATAGCGGTTTATATACATGAATAGCAGTCAATTTGCACCAACGTCATTTGATTAACACGAACTCTCACTATTTTAATTATTTTTAGGATAGCACTTACGTCTAGATGAGTGAACATATACACGAATAGCATTCAATATACTCTAATAGCAGTCGCAAATAAAAATTTATTGAATATCGTTTTGACAGTTTTTTTATAAAACACTATAATGCTTTTGTAAAATAGCCAAAGCATAAATCATTTGTTAAGAAAGCATCTTATAAAACCTTCTTGAAATTACACATCACTGGTAGAAGCGCATCATTATAATCATGTAATAATCCAATATTCAAAATTTTTATCGAGTAGGGATGATTTGATAATATTGTTAGCTTATGGTATTTAATATGAGTTTGCCATAAGTATAGCGGATCTTCCTGACTTATAAAAAAATACTTTTAGGAAACATTCTTGCCGCAATAGCGATAGATTTGTCACAACAACTATTGGCTGTCCACAATATCCATGCGCTGTCCGCAATAACTATTGATTGTCCAGAAGTCCAAGTAAAAAAATGTTTTTAGAAGAAAATTCTTGCTGCAATTACCATGGACTGTCCACAATGCCCATGCTCTGTCCGGAATGGAAGCTATATATAAAGCTGTTCTCAAGAAATGCTTGACAAGCAATTTCCGAAATACTAAAATGCTCTTATAAATTAAGCGAAATTCAAAAACCCTCGGGTAAAAGCGAGGGTTTTTCTTTTATATATCCGTATAATTTTCTTAACGAACATTCAGTCTAATTATGCCGATACTTTTTTCGTCTATAGCTATAGGAGAGTTTTTTATGGGAAATTATTTATATGACAATATGAATATCAAAAAATAAGAAAAGAATACTTTACGGGTTGCCATTTATGACTTAGTCACCTTTGACAAAACAAGATAGATAAATAGACTGATTTAGTATTTGATCATCAATAATGATAAATAGGGGAATAAAATAAAAAAATTTATTTATCAATATGTTACTTACAGTGAAGCCCAATGTAGGGGAATATACCCAATATTGGGTTAGTTCCACTTTTTATAATATTTTTTTAAAAAATGTTTCTAAAAATCTATCCCAATATTGGGGATTAATCCCCAATATTGGTCTACGAAATCTTCTCTGTCAAAAAAACCGTGCGCAGTATTGACTATTTTTTTCGGAAATAGTAAAATGCTCATATAAATTAGCAAAACCTTAAAACCCCCCGAATAAAACCGAGGGGTTTTTCTTTGGTATATTTTAAGTTCAATATTTTTGTTTGCTCTCTTTAACTGTGAGCATGACATTTTCAGATCAGGGCTTGACGAATAGCCGAGTGTTTTGTTCGTATTCTAGTAAACGTAAATATTTTTTGAAAATAATCTTTGTTAGAATGACGGCTATATTGTTCTAATGATAGGCTGAATGTACTAATGAAAATAAGCGACTAAAATTCGCTGTGCAAATAAATTGACATATATTTTATAAATAGTAAAATGATCATATACATTGAGTAAAACCTAAAAAGCCCTCAGATAAAAATGAGGGCTTTTTTATCATAATAAACTCAAGTCAGCTTCGACTTACCACTAATTCGGTCTTATCTAACTACAGCAGCAATTTACTACTGCTAGGTAAATTTACTACTTAATAAAATTAACTACTTGCTATCTTTGGAGTGCGCATCCTGCGCCCGCAATGGCTTCCTGCCGTATCGACCAAAGATAGATAAAGCTTGCTTTAAAGACTTTAAAATAATTCACTCAACAATCATGCAACAAGATATCGCCCCACGGCGAGCCGTGGGGCTTTGCTATTTAACAGCATATTAAAACACCCAAATAAATTTTTACTTTCTATCACTTAACAAAAATTCACAAAGGTATCACAATGAAAAATACACAATCCATAATTAATATATTAGAATCTCACTTAGCGGGTAATGATGAAACCTATCACCGCTTAACCGCAATAGAATTATTCGCAGGAGCAGGTGGACTCGCGTTAGGATTTGAGCAGGCAGGATTTAAACACCTCATGCTGAACGAAATAGATAATCGATGTAGTGAAACGCTGCGTTTGAATCGTCCTGATTGGCCGCTGTTGCAACAAGATATTAGAACACTTGATTTTACTCCATTTTATCATCAAGCCGATGTAGTTGCCGGCGGCTTTCCTTGCCAATCGTTTAGTGCGATAGGAAAGCGCGCCGGCTTTGATGATGAGCGTGGTGCTTTATTTTTTGAGTTTGCACGCGCTATCCGCGAAATTCAACCTAAGATTTTTATTGCAGAAAACGTCAAAGGACTTTTGCACCATAAGAACGGGGAAACATTAAAAATCATGCTCGATAAGTTGACCGAAGCAGGGTATAACGTAATGCCGCCTCGGCTACTGAAAGCCGTTAATTACCGTGTACCCCAATTACGTGAAAGGGTATTCATCGTAGGCGTGAGAAGCGATCTTGATGCACCATTCATTTTTCCATCGTCTGATAATACCATTCATACATTACATGATGCACTAAAAGCTGGAAAATTGTATCCGGTAGACGTTCCAAACTCTCAAGGCATTATGTATAGCGAGAAAAAGCGAGAAATATTATCGCACGTACCCGAAGGCGGAAATTGGAAAAATTTACCTCTTGCAGTGCAAAAAACCTATATGGGGAAATTTTACGCCAAAGGCAGCAATACCCAGGTCGCAAGACGGCTGGCATGGAATAAGCCTGCCTACACATTGTTGACCAAACCGGACTCAAAGCTTACCGAGCGATGTCATCCCACAGAAATACGGCCATTGACTGTAAGGGAATATGCGCGGATTCAGACCTTCCCTGATAACTGGCAATTTGCAGGGGCATTATCTGCGCAATACAAGCAAATTGGCAATGCCGTGCCGATAAACCTAGCCTTAGCCCTGGCTCTTGCTATAAAGGGCTGTTTGACACGAATTCTTAACAAAGAAAGCCTCAAAAATGAGAATAACAGACTATTTTTAGCGGTAGGGGGCTCCAAAAACCCTCAAAATCCGCTAAAAAGGGAGACGAAACAATGAAATTAATGGGAGTAAAAGAATATCGTGATTTACGTTATACGCCTGAATCCTGCCCCAGTGAGCGTCATATCATCAGACTAATTCGCGAAGGGGTTTTGCCAGGCGTTAAGCAAGGTAAATTTTATTATATTGATATCGATAACGTCCAAGCAAATATTTTAAGAAGAGTTATTAAAATTATTTGAAAATTGACTGATTCTTCACTAGCGTTTATACTGCGGCT
>JAIELR010000165.1 GCA_019752835.1 Gammaproteobacteria bacterium
TCCACTTTGCTGTTACAAGCAATGGCCATGCTGCCACCCAGTGATGTGCCTTTGTATGTGACCGGAGAAGAATCCTTACAGCAAGTGACTTTGCGAGCACGGCGCCTGGAATTGCAATTGGATCATTTGAAGTTATTAGCGCATACCCACGTCGAAACCATCTTGCAAATTGCTGCCGCGGATAAACCCAAAGTGATGGTCATCGATTCCATTCAAACCATGTACACCGATACCTTACAATCGGCTGCTGGCGGTGTGGGTCAAGTGCGCGAAAGTGCAGCACAATTGGTGCGTTTTGCCAAAGAAAGCGGTACGTCTTTATTTTTAGCGGGTCATGTGACCAAAGAAGGTGCTTTGGCAGGACCGCGCGTATTAGAACATATGGTGGATACGGTATTGTATTTTGAAAATGAACACGATAGTCGTTATCGTATGATACGCGCCAGTAAAAATCGTTTTGGTACAGTGAATGAATTGGGCCTTTTTGCCATGACTGAAAAAGGTTTACGCGGTGTGCACAATCCCTCGGCTTTGTTTTTATCCGGATTTAGAGCAGACGTGCCCGGCAGTGTGGTAATGGCCACTTGGGAAGGCACGCGACCGATGTTAGTGGAAGTGCAAGCCTTGGTAGATGAAAGCCCTTTGGCAAATCCCCGGCGCGTTACCTTAGGCTTAGATGGCAATCGATTGAATATGCTATTAGCAGTATTGCATAAACAGGGTGCTGTTGCTTGTTACAATCAAGATGTGTTTGTGAATTTGGTGGGTGGTATTAAAATTACCGAAACAGCAGCTGATGTCGCTATTTTATTAGCCGTGGTGTCCAGTTTAAAAGAACGGTCTTTGCCGCACGATTTGATTGTCTTTGGTGAAGTTGGATTGTCGGGTGAAATTCGTCCAGTGCAATATGGACAGGAGCGTTTAAAAGAAGCGGCTAAACTAGGTTTTAAACGGGCCATCGTGCCTAAGGCTAATCAACCCAAGCAGTCTGTGGATATTGAAGTAGTGGCAGTGTCGCATTTGCGGGAAGTGTTAGAATATGTTTGATTGTTGTAGTTTCCTACTCTCCAGTAACATCTATACCAAACGCACTCCAAGATGTGAACTAGACAAAATACTGAAACGATAAGAACAAAGGAACTGTCATCCTCGGCAAGACCGAAGGTCGCAGCCGGGGATCCAGTTTCGAAATAGATTTTTTACTGGATCCCCGACTTCGGCCTAAAGGCCTTGTCGAAGATGACAAACTTCCCGTGCCAGGGTCGTTCTCATCATTTTTCGCATCTTCAAATGTGAACACTTATACCTCGAGACTAGGTGTTTTTTTTGGGGAAGAGATCTGAAAATATATTCAATGCACTTGGAAGTGTGGAGCATGAGCAAAGTAAGTTAATGTCACGAAATAACCCTTCCCCTGTGGGCCGCTATTGCGAAGCGCGAACGAAGTGAGGGCTGAGTCAATCCATCATAAATAGAGCTATTTCTTTAGCAAGAGATCATTTCAACAATACATAAATGGCGCCAGTGCCGCCCTCTTCAGAGCGGGCGGAACAAAACGCCAAAACAATCTCTAAATGTCGCAGTTGCATATTGACTGCATTTTTTAAAATAGGCGCATTCAGCGTATTACGATTGCCCTTGCCATGTACGATCAACACTACTTTGATTTTTTTCTGGTGTGATTCATAAATAAAATCTTTCAGCTTGGTCATCGCTTCGTCTTCCTTTAAGCCATGCAAATCTAAGATAGGCGGATTGGGAAATAATCCCTGTTGCAAGGCAGAGAATTTTTTATCGCTGATGGTTGCCCTTTGAAATAATAAAGGTGTTTCGGCGCTTACTAGGGGCGCTAGCTCAGCAGCGGGAGACGTTTTGCTGGCTTGATAACGTCGATAGGCTAAGTTTTGTTTATCTTCTAATTTTTTAGATTCTTTAATTTGTTTTTTAGAGCTTAAAGGTTGAGTGGCTGCCATTGCTTCAGCAAATAAGCGTTTGTCTTCATCGGATAGCCCAAACTTTTTTGTCATCGTAGATAGTCCGTGGTAGTATTAAGACCTGTTGAGAGTTTGCTTCGGTAAATGAAATATCAACAGACTATTTATATCGTACCATCATTATATGAGGAATAGTATGCAAATTAAAGGAACTATAGCGGTTGTGACCGGCGGCGCCTCGGGTATGGGGGCAGCCACAGCGCGGTTTTTGGCGCAAAAAGGTGCCAAAGTCGCGGTGTTGGATGTCAATGAAGCTCAATTGATGGCTATTGCCAAAGAAATAAGTGGTATAGCGATAGTCTGTGATGTAACCCGTGCAGACAGTGGGTTGGCTGCTTTTGAGCAAATAGAAGCCAAATTGGGGCGACCTAGCATTTTAGTGAATTGCGCCGGTATTTGCCCTGCACAGCGAGTGGTGGGCAAAGAAGGGCCTATGTCTTTGGATGTGTTTACTCGAGTTATAGAAGTCAATTTGATAGGAACTTTCAATATGCTGCGTTTGGCAGCTGCTTCCATGAGTCTAAGAGAACCGCTGAATGAGACGGGAGAGCGGGGCATTATCATTAATACCGCTTCGGTGGCTGCTTATGAAGGCCAAATCGGCCAGGCAGCTTATAGTGCCTCGAAAGGGGGTATTGTCAGTATGACTCTGCCTTTAGCCCGAGAATTGGCGCGCTTTGGCATTCGAGTAATGACCATTGCCCCAGGTATTATGCAAACACCGATGTTAGGCGCCATGCCACAAGCAGTACAGGAAAGTTTAGCGGAACAAGTGCCTTTTCCCAAGCGCTTAGGACGGCCGGAAGAGTATGCGCAATTAGTAGGCCATATTATAGACAATGAAATGCTCAATGGCGAAGTGATACGCTTAGATGGTGCAATTCGTATGCAAGCCAAGTAAGAAATCAGGGAAATTGCACCAAACTTATTGACATCTATACCCATTAGGTTACAATACGCAGCACGCAAAGCGGGAATAGCTCAGCTGGTAGAGCACAACCTTGCCAAGGTTGGGGTCGCGAGTTCGAATCTCGTTTCCCGCTCCAATATTTTCTACGGGTCGCTTTCAGGGTCTGTAGCCTGGCTGGGTGGCAGAGTGGTCATGCGGCGGCCTGCAAAGCCGTTTACGTCGGTTCGATTCCGGCCCTAGCCTCCAAATTTGTTTTGTTATATACTCACAGCGATTTGGTTTTAGGCGCGGCGGCAAGTGAGGGAACAAAAGGAGTGTATAAACATACATGACTGTTGTGAGCAAACGCAGCCAACAAAGCCTACCATCAAAGCGCGAAGAGTAAATATGCCCGGGTGGCGAAATAGGTAGACGCAAGGGACTTAAAATCCCTCGGGAATAAACCTCCCGTGCCGGTTCGACTCCGGCCCCGGGCACCAATAAATCAATGACTTAGAGTCAATTTTCTTATCCCCTTAAAACTGAAAAAAACCGCCGTGGCACACTCATGGCACAGTTCAAAATAAAACATCACAATAGTGCACGATAAGGCATAGTAGGACGCAACAGCAAGTTTTTGAGGAAAATGCTACTATGCGTACACAATGAGTGACAATCTTCGGGGTGAAATAGAGGATATGGACAATACCTTTTTGTGGCACGATTATGAAACTTTCGGTAAGGTGGCTAGAAGCGATAGACCTGCGCAATTTGCGGCTATTAGAACCGACATGGATCTAAATGAAATAGAAAAGCCGATAATGTGGTATTGTAAACCGACTCCAGATGTTTTGCCCTCAATAGAAGCCTGTTTGATAACGGGTATTACACCACAGCATTGTTTGGAGCATGGTGTGATAGAGCGTGAATTTGCCCTGCATATTGAGCGCGAATTGGCTAAGGAGCAAACCATCGGTGTGGGTTTTAATAGCATTCGCTTTGACGATGAGGTAACGCGACATTTATTTTGGCGTAATTTAATCGATCCCTATGCACGAGAATGGCAAAATGGCTGTGGTCGGTGGGATCTCATGGATGTGGTGCGTGCTCTGTATGCATTCTTACCTGAATCTATTAATTGGTTACAGAATGAGGACGATGTAGTCAGTTTTAAATTGGAAAGTTTAAGCAAGGCCAATCATTTGTCGCACGATCAGGCGCACGATGCCTTGTCCGATGTGCGTGCAACGATCGCTTTGGCAAAGTTAATTAAAACTACTCAACCCAAATTTTTTAATTTTTGTTTGAACTTGCGTGACAAAAAAAATGTACGTATGCAATTGCAGGAAAAAAGACCGGTATTGCACGTTTCAAGCATGTATGGTGTGCAGAGGGCACATTTGGCAGTGGTATGGCCTTTGGCAGAACATCCCACCAATAAGAATGAAGTGATTGTGTGGGATTTGGCTGAAGATCCTTCCATATTGGCCAATTTAACGGGAGAGGAGATAAAAGCCAGAGTCTTTACCAAGGAAAATAGGTTGCCTATTAAAACCAT
>JAIELR010000220.1 GCA_019752835.1 Gammaproteobacteria bacterium
ATGAAGAAGTATGAGCAGAAAGTACGGGAGCAGGTTGATAAGCATATGAAGCGGAAAAAAGGCCCTACGCAAGATGCGGCTCTGTTTAAGGGCTTGAAGGAATTAGAGCGACGTTATTATGAGTTGTTGACGGAGTTCGTCGCGGATGCACGGTGGGGTAGACGGGAGTTTTTTAAGACGGACCGAGGGATGCGATTGGAAGTATATTGTCTGAATACGTTTCTGCATACGCGGTTATTGGGTCACAATACGATAGAGCTGTGGCGTACGGCTCAAGCAGAAAGAGCGGTTGAGCAACCCACTGGGATGGAAAGGCGCGACTGGGAGCGTTTTGTTAAAAAGATAGACAAACATGGCCAAGTTAAAAAAGACATAAGCATCACGCCCTTTAAACTGGCGTTCTTGCTGCGGGATGCTGTTCATGAGGGCGTAGAGAGCATTCGGCGTGTTTTTCAGTCAGAGTCTGCGCCTACGCCGCTTTTTCGCTTAGCTACGAAAGAAGACGGTATATGGCAGCGGCACAAACAATTTTGGGTTGAGGTAAAGAAGCGTTTTTTCCCTGAGTCCCTGCCAATAGTAGAAGCGTTAACGACCATTTTAAGCGAGCAAGAATTATCGGCGATAAAGGCTGCCTATGATGCTTCTGTTGATGCCTCTGTGGGTAAGAATCCGTTTGAGCGCAGAGTAAAACCCTCGGGCGTCATGAGATGGCATAGCGTGAACGTGATTGGTAGCTCGAGGCAGGTGGAGAAAAAGCAAGAAAAGCAAGAGACATTTCCTCAACTCACGAAGGTGGTGAATAATGAAGTTGGGGATGATTTTGAGCGGATTAGCGGGCCGCTTCCTTCCTCGCATCAACTGCCTCAAGAGTGCAGCAACCCTTCCTATTCTTTCCGCAGAAATACCCCACAGTCGTTAGTCCCTATTAATCGCTCGGGTACGCCGCGTCACGTCACGCAACAACCTATCGTGCGTTATGCGCCAGGTGAGAGTAACTTGACTCAAATGATTACGAAAGAAACGAAGATTGTTCAGGGCATAGGGCAAGAAATGATATCTGCCTTTAACGCCTATATTGAACGCGATGATGCCAAACATAAACAATGGCGTGAAGAATATAATCGCAAAGAAGAAGAGCGGTATCAACAGCGAGAGCGGCAATGGGAAGAGCAAGCCAAACTAAATGCGGAAATGAAAAAAGAAGGGATAGAATATCGGCAGAAATTGGTTGATTTAGAGGCACAGATTAAGCAGCGTGAATTGAAAACGGAGGAAGAGCGCCGACGAGCCGGGCAAGAATTGACCCAAAAGCTGACGGCAGGTATTAATACTTCCGAGGCGCCTACAGAAGAATATCCCAACCTATCCGGCACATTCTCAGACCAGATAGAACAAGGGATTTTGGAGTCGACGCAAAAACTGGAGCAAGAATTGACGCAAAAGCTGGAGCAAGAGCGCCAACAAGTTCAAGCGCAGAATGCGGATTTGCAAAAAGGCAGGACAGAAGACCAGCAACGAGTGGCTGATTTAGAGGCGAAACTTAAACAGAGCGAATTGAAAGCGGAAGAAGAGCGCTTGAAAGCGGAAGAAGAGCGCCAACGAGTTCAAGCACAATTGGATGCTCTGACAAAGATGATTATGCAACAGCAAGGAGTTGGGCAAAACAAGGAGCTTGAGCAGTTAGCGCAGACCCCCATGCTTGATGACAATCGCAATCATGATGACAAAAAAGAAGCGAGTGAGACCGATAACGTCGAGAAGTCACAAGAAAGCACGCGTTCATTTGGCTCAGCGGCTCCAGGCTTTTTTGCGGTAAGCTCAGTGAGTGTTGAGCCATCTATTGTTCAGGCGGAGAATGTCTCGTTAGATGAAGACGACCAGCCTAAGCGAGAGATTGGCGTGTCAAGTGCCCTGGATGGATGCTCTATTTAGATATACTGTGCTATCCGTTCATATGTCTAAGCGACGATAGCCAGAGCGCTCTCTCAACCCTGACAGCTTACTGAAAGATAGGCAGGAGCGTGAATAAGATGTAATAATCAAGAAGGGCGAGATGTCTCGCCTTTCTTGTGTTTTATAACTTAATGGTTTATTATTAGACATCTCATTTCAAAACGATTATAAAATACAGTACTGTTTACACAATTATACTAGCTACGGAGCGTCAACATGTCGAAAAAGCCTTTGGGAGAGTTTGAGAAGAACAGTGATATCAATGTTGAAGACCCTCAGAAAGCCTCCCAGCCTAACATGTCTTTTAGCAAAGCAAATTTGTCTGTGCCTTTGCCTGACACCCATATGAGCAAAAGCACGACTTTTGTTTTCTCGCCCTCCCTTCACTCTCGCTCGGTTCAGCGGAGCACAGCGAGTCTACCGTTGATGCCGTCCTTTAAAGATAAGAAGCAGATAGCGATAGAGAAGCAAAGGGAGCTTGATATCTTCCTGCATTGTAATGCGTGGATGAAGAAGTATGAGCAGAAAGTACGGGAGCAGGTTGATAAGCATATGAAGCGGAAAAAAGGCCCTACGCAAGATGCTGCGCTGTTTAAGGGCTTGAAGGAATTAGAGCGACGTTATTACGAGCTGCTGACGGAGTTCGTCGCGGATGCAATGGTAAATTTTCTGTTGATTTTAATGTTTTTAAAGAATAAATATCGTAGTGTGTTGATTTAAAAATAGCCATTTCTTTTTGAAATTCATTGCCAAAACCATCTCAATGCATTAATTTTTTTTCTACCATTGATTTTTTTATTGATTAAGCTAGAATGGTGGAATCAATCTTCAAAATTAATTTAATGTGCGAGGTAACGCTATGTTAGACCCTAAAAAGTGCCATCAGGCTATCGACGATCTGACCAAAAAACTGTCAGTTGCCTTGATTCCAGAACGCCTCAAAGAGGCAAAAAGTGATGCAGAAAAGACGATATATTCAATTTTGCAAAGCGCATTTTCAAAACTGGATTTAGTTACGCGTGAAGAGTTCGATGTCCAAGCGGCTGTGTTGGCCAAAACGCGCGGGAAATTGGCTATTTTAGAAGATAGGGTCGAGAAAATGGAGATAAAAACCGGTGTTAAAACCCATGATCCTATTTCTCCGTCGGAAGATCGGGATAATGATTAATGGCAACGCTGGCGGTTGTTTACAGCCGAGCCATGCTCGGGATGCAAGCGCCGCTGGTCACTGTTGAGGCTCATTTATCTTTCGGCATGCCTCATTTTTCAATAGTTGGGATGCCAGAAACCGCTGTTCGTGAAAGTCGCGATAGGGTTCGCAGCGCGTTAATGAATTCCAATTACTCTTTTCCAGATAAACGTATTACGGTCAATTTGGCGCCTGCAGATTTGCCTAAGGAAGGGAGCCGGTTTGACTTACCAATTGCCCTAGGCATTCTTGCTGCATCAGGCCAAATTCCCCTTGAGGTTTTAGCCGATTACGAATTTACCGGTGAGTTAGCCCTCTCCGGCGAGCTGCGTTCGGTTCAGGGCAGCCTTCCGTTTGCGATTAAAACCAAACAGGCAGGGCGGCGCTTGTTATTGCCTGAGGCAAATGCTACAGAAGCAATTTTAGCCGGGGATATTCTCGTATATCCTGCAAAACATTTACTCGATGTCTGTGCCCATTTGCGTGGTACACAAATAATTTCACCTCAAGTGGCTCCAATATTAATTGAGTCAGCCGCATCATCCATGAGCATCGATTTGGCCGATGTACACGGCCAGCATCATGCAAAACGCGCCTTGGAAATTGCCGCCGCTGGTGGGCATAGCATGCTCATGACCGGACCGCCAGGAACCGGTAAAACCATGTTAGCCAGCCGATTACCGACGATTTTGCCTGACTTGTCAGAAGATGATGCGCTGGAGATTGCGGCCATACGATCGATTTCGAAAAGACAAGCAGAGTTGCTCTCAAACTGGCGCACTAGACCGTTTCGTTCACCGCATCATACGGCCTCAAGTGTGGCTTTAGTTGGGGGTGGGCGACCGCCTTGTCCCGGTGAAATTTCCTTGGCGCATGGGGGTGTTTTATTTTTGGATGAATTGCCCGAATTTGATCGCCGTGTGCTTGAAAGCCTACGCGAGCCCTTGGAGTCTGGTTTTGTGACTATCTCCAGAGCCGGTATGTCGGCAGAGTTTCCCGCGCGCTTCCAGCTCATTGCTGCGATGAACCCTTGTCCCTGCGGTCATATGGGCGATATTCGACAAGCATGTCGTTGTTCACCTACTCAAATTGAGCGTTATCGTTCGCGTTTATCGAGTCCTTTGCTCGATCGTATCGATTTGCATGTCACTGTTCCTGCATTAAAAGAACATGATTTATTGAGCCCTGCTAAGGTTGTCACTGAAACCAGCGAACAGGTCAAACAGCGAGTCGTGTCAGCCCGCGTCATGCAATTAAAACGGACAGGTAAATTAAACTTTCAATTATCAAACAGC
>JAIELR010000266.1 GCA_019752835.1 Gammaproteobacteria bacterium
CAGTAGATGCTGGTAATGCTAATGGCGCTTATGATATCGGGCTTGTGTACTACAATGGTGATCCTGGCGTGCCGCAAGATTTGGTGAAAGCTTATGCGTGGTTTGCTACCGCAGATGCGCTGCAACCAAATGACAAAGATACCTTACAAATGAAAAGTGAGGTATACAGTATGTTGCCACCTGCTGATCAGGCATCTGCGAAAACCTTAGCGCAGCAATATATCAGTCAATATGTCAAAGCTCAGAACTAGGGTTCCTGTATGGGCAGCCCCCCCGTGGCTGCCCATCTTCGGTTCAACATGAGGACTGCACCTTTTCTTCAATATTTTCGTCACAAAGAAGATTATTAATTAAAAAATCTATTTAATACTATTTTAATTATTATTTTTTGACCAACTTAAGGTTGTGGTATAAAATTTTGCCTTCCTATTGCCTAACAGAGATAAAAAATGAAAAAATTGATAGAAATAAAAAGAAATTCAGATGGTAGTGTTATGAAGTTTAAAATGGAGCCTTGCCAAGAGGAGGGTGAATTGAATTTTATGGATTGTAACGATCAAGTCAAGAAAAAGGGTGAATGGAACTTTACAGATTGTAACGATCAAGTCAAGTATAAAGTCGAGAATAACAACCGTATGTGGTCTAATAAAAAACCAAAAAGTATAGCGTTTGAAATTGCGCCTCCCCAAAAAGAGGGTGAATGGAACTTTATAGATTATAACGATCAAGTCAAGTATGAGGTCGAGAACAAGAATTGTATGTGGTCTGATAAACAACCACAAGGTGAAGAAAAAAATAGCTTAGAGAAAATGGATATAAACTTTATTTGCAATTAGAGTTTATTGACATTCAAGACATCCGTTACAAGGTGGATTTGTAATAAAAATGATATTGATTTGCACTATTGAATACGATTTAAGTGTTTAAATAATATCGCCTTACAAGGGATGGAAATAGCTTAATTTTTTGTTTTAAAATTAGGTGCTTGTAATTATATTTCCCTGGAGGACTTTTGATTATGAAAGATAAAGTATCATGGGGGTAGTCAAAGCGGCCCTGGAGTCGGCAGTAAGGTACCTCGCTTATGATTTGGGAGCCAAATATAACGGAATGAGTGACGTTATATTGGTAATTAATTCGGGCTCCTCCAGTATTAAATTTTCTGTTTTTAATTGCGAAAAAGAATTAACATTGCTGTATCATGGCGGGATTGATGGCATTTTTGATTCGCCGTGTTTAAACCTGTTTAATGCGAACCATAAACAAATTCTGACGCAGCCTGTTTCGGCTAAAGGACACGAAGCGGGATTGAACGCTTTTTTTAACTGGTTTGAGCATTTATCTGAGCCTTTGACATTAAAAGCAGTCGGGCATCGGGTTGCTCACGGGGGAATGTATTTTCTTCAGCCAACGTTAATGACTGAAGAGGTTATGAAAAAACTGGCAAGTTTGACTCCCCTGGCTCCATTGCATCAACCTCATAATCTCGAAGCTATCAAAATTATTCAAAAAACTTATCCTGAATTGCCGCAAGTTGCCTGCTTTGATACAACATTTCATCGTACACAAGAAAAATTGGCAACGTTGTTTGCCATCCCAAGACACTTCACAGAAGAAGGGGTCATTCGTTATGGCTTTCATGGTATTTCCTATGAATACATTGCCTCTGTCATGGCCCAACATATTGGAGAAAAGGCAAATCATCGCGTTATAGCGGCACATTTAGGGAATGGCTCAAGTATGTGTGCCATGTACCAAGGCAAAAGTGTTACTACCTCGATGGGCTTTACGGCCTTGGACGGATTGATGATGGGGACTCGTTGTGGTCGTATTGATCCAGGTGTATTACTCTATCTTATTCAGGAAAAAAACTATTCGAGTAAACAACTGGAACATTTACTTTATAACGATTCAGGTTTATTGGGTGTTTCAACCATCAGCCATGACATGCGCATATTATTGGCGAGTCCTGATCCGAAAGCAAAGGAGGCTGTTGATTTATTTTGTTATCAAGCCGCTCTTGAGGTGGGCTCATTGTCCGTAGCGCTCGGTGGGTGTGATGCACTGATATTTACCGCAGGCATTGGCGAACATGCCGTACGGGTTCGGCAGCAAATTTGTACATGGCTAAGCTGGCTGGGTGTTAAGATAAATGAGAAAGCCAATCAAAATAACGCCGTTATGATCAGTGAAAATGACTCTAAAATTCTGGTTAGCGTTATTCCAACGAATGAAGAATATATGATTGTCAAACATACACAAACGGTTATTGCAAGCAGACCTAAAACATAGAAATTGCAATGCTGAAGAATCTGCGGAGTAAATAGAATTGAAAAAATTCGATTATTTTCTTCTAACCAACACCCATGCCTCGGCCTGCTTAAGCCTCTCCGGCAACCCATATAAAACCAACACATCATTTTCGTGTACTTCGGTTTCCGGGCCCAGCTCGAGAACACAAATGCCATTGCGGTTAATAAACGTTTTGAGCGTGAATATTAGTCTCAGTTTGCAAATTAGTTAAACTCGAAAGTCTTGGTTCAACTGTCTTAATCATATCGTGCCATAAACGTGCCGTAAACGTGCCATAATCGTGTCACTTAGATTGTGATTTTTTAATTTCCCACATGATATTACGTCCTTTGCTTATTTTTTGAAGAAATCCGCATGTCTCTAAATGAGTTAACTCACGAATAAGTGTTTGTTTACTGATATGATTTAAATTTTCTAATTGCTGCTTTTGCGGCATTGTTAAATGTTGTAAATACACATAATTATATCTGAATACCAAGATTGTGAGAATACTAAAGACAATAAGACATGCATCACTGTTTTTGGATTTGCAGCTGCTCGTTAATCGCCGTTCCTTTATGCAATGGGCTCTCATTTACTAAGCATTTATGTAATGCTTTTAACAGTCGAGAGGCTGCATCTTCTTCAATAAAAGAAACTTCATAAATATAGCCTCTTTTTTGTTCTGAAATATTTTTATGTTGTTTATAGTAACTGGAGTTAATTCCTTTTTCTCGTAAAATTGCTTGTACGAGGGGCATTATTTCATCATAATGTTGTTGGGTTTTTTTCTGTAATTTATCCAAATTTATTTTCACTGAAAAATTGGCATCCGCATGGGTTATTTTTTTAACTACCATGTCGAAAGTTAAAGAATTTATTATCCCACGAGGAGTTACAGTACTAAAAAAAGCAGATGGTATATTGCTTCTTTGAGTAAATAATGAGTTAGTTATATCTGGTAAAAAATCTCGTGATTTATCTATATTTTCTATATCTGAAAGTATCGCGCAAAAATTATACACGCCCTCTTTAGGCGAAATATTTAAAAGAGATGTCTCGTCTATTGGAGTAAAGTTTATAGATTCTTCTTGGATTGTGAGTGAGGCTGGCGATATTTCAGTACGTGTTAAATCAGGAGATAGAAGTTTTTGCTTCAACTGCTCATAATCTTCTTTATCTTCAATATTTTTAATTGCCGCACAAGCCAAAAGGATATCTACAGGTCGTTTTTTAGTCTTATTGACAAGTTGAGCATCTGCTCCTTGAGTTAACAAATAAAGTGCCGTAGGAAACCTTGCATTCTTAATAGCTATGTGCAATGCATTGTCGCCTTGTTTATCCGCGATATTAATATTAGCGCCAAGCTTAATGAGTAGGTTTAATAAACCCAAGTTACCTTCACAAGCTGCTCGATGTAGGGCTGTTCGTTTATTTTTTTTATTAAGTGTTGCACTATCAATATTTAAGCCAGGATTATTTTGCAAAAATTGAGTAATGGTTATCTCATCTTTATTATTGATGGCTTCAGAGAGAATGTCATGCGTATTTTTGTGTACTGGCATTAAACTTGAGGGGGAGGAAGATAATATTAGTTCACGACACGCTTTACGTCCCGCTAAACAAGCCTCTAATACTGTGCGTCCACTTAATTGAGAAAATTGAGCTTGCAAATAAGAAAAGGTTTGAGAGCAAATGGCATCAATGACATGTGGTGGACTTTGGCGAGCCAAAATTTGGCGCACTTCTGATTTTTTGGCGGGTGATTGAGTTTTTTTAAGTTCTTTAATTGCATTATCGACCATGGCTTTACTTGACTTACTTGCCGGTATTTGAAGTTCGGCAAAATTTTGACTTGGCAAAATAATAAATTGGCGGTAATTTGAAGCAGATAAATAATTGGATTGTGCATTTTCGGCCCGCTGGTCATCAATATCAATTTCTTTTAAACAATTAACGATGGCTTGATTTCCTGCTTGGCAGTAATCAAGCGGGGTTTTACCTCTATTATCAACTGATGTTGGGTTAGCGCCATTTGTCAATAAAAGTTGGACGATTTCGAAACACCCTAATAAGCAAGCAATATGAAGT
>JAIELR010000103.1 GCA_019752835.1 Gammaproteobacteria bacterium
ACAAAGGAATCATGGTCATCAAAAAAGCAGGTCTATGTTTGGGGAATAAATAGCATTGTGGTCTAAAATCAAGAAACTCAACAAAACAATCAAATGATTCCTTGAAAATTGTTTTAAAATTAGAGATTTATAAAATGTTGCATTTATAGTAAGTGTCTGCTATTCTTTGTGTAGAATTTAAGTGAATTTTACACAGGGGGCTTTATGGATCGCAATCATGTTAGGTTATCATTGGATGTCTCTGCTGAGTTAAACAGTACTCTCGATGAAATGGCGGAAGATATGCATTCCTCTAAAAGTGAGGTTTTGAGGAAATCTATTGCACTTATGGAAGTTGCAGTTCAAGAAAAAAGACGAGGTAATCATTTGGGCGTTTTTAATGCTAAGCAGCAACTGATAAAAGAATTTGTTGGATTATAAGTTAATGTCAGAATCAAAGATTGATTTAAATGAAATTGCTAATAACAGTAATTTAAGCGTAAGCATTACCTCTATGCAGGAAGAGCATCCTCAAGATGCTTGCATTCGAAGAGTGAAAGATATTGCATTATTTATTGTAGCCTTGTTATTTGTTATCGCTGCTTTTTGCTTTGGTGCATACTTGCTATTGAGCAGCACTTCATCGTCGGATGATAAAAAATGGGGCATGGCAATTTCTAGCAGTATTTTATCCGCTTTCTTAGGTTTTTTAATGGGAAAGAAAAGCGTAAACTAAAATGTAAAAACTATTGTAGCGGATGGCGCCACAAACGTGAAGATTAAACATAATTTAAATTTTAAATTGCGCAATAACTAGAGAATCACTCTGGATGCACAGTAATGGTATAGGGCTTCAAATTGGGTTGTCCCCCTAAAAAATCGCTAATTTGTTCTGATTGCGTAACCAATGCAGATGAAATTATACCTGTGGTACAGCTTGCTTTGTTATAGCTATTAGAATCAATAACAGCCACATAAGCGCCCTTGCCTTGTACGGTTGAACAAATACAAGAAGCTTTCGAAGGATCATTTTTATCAATAGTACATGCACTGTCTAAACACCAAGCCCACGGCCGGTTATTTTTACATATAGCATAACTTTTAATGGGATAATAACGTGAATAAAGAACTTGGTCATTATTAGGCTGTGATATATCCTGGCAACCCATGGTGCCCACAGAGTAACCTGTTTTAACATCACACCCACAAGAAACTGCATTTTTTTTACCTGCAATCGGTGTGCATAGTGCTGTTGTACACAAAGCATATTTACCATTGCAAACGGTAAAACTGGGTATTGCCGCCATAGCGGTGACACTAGTGCTTAGTAAAAATAAAACTAAAATACTTTTTTTCATAGTGTATTTCCTTATAAAAATGTTAAGGTTGGACATCAGGTTCAAGCGGCATTTGTGGCGTAATCAAGCGCACATCACATTGTGGAAACGGGATGTCGATATTATTTTCTTTGAAACATTTTTCAATCGAATAACGCAAATCGCTGCCGGTGGAGACTCGACGAATAACTTCATTAATA
This sequence comes from Gammaproteobacteria bacterium, assembly GCA_019752835.1. The sequence goes on from JAIELR010000103.1 coordinate 1,517, forward strand.
CAAACCGTAAGCTTAAAATCAAGAGAGCTGGCTCCAAAATTGGCAAACGTCACTAAAGGGGCGGGGTCGCGAGTGACGTCAGGATGTTGCCCTGCAATTTCTAATAATAATTGCTCAACACGTCGAGTATCAGTGCCATAGGCCACACTGACCGCAATATCTAATTTTGTTAAAGGATTGCGAAAGGTCCAATTTCTAACACGTCCAGCGATTAATTCAGAATTAGGAATCAGCACGGAGGAGCCATCACTTGCTTCAATTTCAGTGGCACGCACGCTGATGCGACGGACTGTTCCCTCATCTTGCCCAACAATAATGCGATCCCCGATTTTTATAGGACGTTCAACGAGAACAATGATCCCCGCAATGAAATTGCTCACAATGTTTTGTAAGCCAAAACCAATACCTACAGAGAGAGCCCCTGCAATTAAGGCAAGATTGGTTAAGTTAATGCCGATGAAGCCAATTGAAACTAATACAGCAATAGTGATGCCGATATAACCAATACCTTGATGGACGGCATGTTGAATGCCGGTATCCATATTAGTATAGGGAAATACGCGGTTATTTAAAAAACGCTGTAATAGGCGGGTAACTATAAAGAAAGCAATGAACGTTATAACCGCAATAAAAATAGCGGATAATGAAAATTGATAAGAACCTATTTGAATACCAAATAATAAAGGTTTTATAAAGGCCCATAAGTCATTTCTATCCAAACCCCACGCCAATAAAATGGCAATCGTACCGAAGATCACAAAGAAAACATCCAAAATAACGATTAACCAATAATGAAAAAGACTGCGGCTGCGTGCACTTAATTGAAGTGTTTTATCTAAAAGAGGATCTGCTTTTATACCAATCAAATCACCGAGCACTTGGTAAAAGAGAATATGTAATCCTAATAAAATAGCGACAATGGCAACCGTTTCAATAAAACTAATAAACAAAAAATTGGCCAGGACGATATATCCGAGGATCATAAAAATAGGATTGCTGATAAAAATGAGCAAAGAGGTGATACGTAAATAGTGAATAAATGCGCGTTGGGCGCTTCGCGTTGTTGTCGGTGCATTTGATATAGCATCGACACTAGATTCATTTAACCAGTATTTTTTCTTCAATAAAATTAACCCGCTGATACAAGCCAATGTACGTAGCAAAAACTCACAAGGAATTAAAAAATCCAGCGGGATCGTTTCTGATATTCGGCTAATAAACCAATTGAGCATCACTAAGATTATAAAAATATATAATTGTCGAGCCAACAGTTGAGCACTTTCATTTTTAATCGTTAAAATACGCCAATCAGGCAAATTGGGTGAAAGAATTCCCTGCACTAAAAGATAAATGATCCAAATGATACTTATCATCAAAAAAAAGCTATTTAAAATATACCATTGACCTTGATAAAGAATTTCATATTTTTTTGCAGTCAAAAGAATGAGTAAAATGGCACTGACAGGAATTAAACCTTGTGATAATAAGAGACCAACTGTCGTCACGAGCTTGCGAACTAAACTTGGTTTTGCCGTGATAAATCGCTGACCTATCTGTTGCGAGCTTATCCAATATAAACTAAAACCAAACAAAATAATAAGTAAACTGGAGAGGCCAAATGTTATGGCAATGGCGGGAGTTTGCAATGCTTTACTGCCCGTTTTAAACATTTTAAATGTGTTATCTGATGCTTTTAACATGGCATCTTCACTGTGCGTAATGCTTTTGGTCCAAATAAGTGGATCATATAACGCAAACGAACGCTGCATTAAGCCCTTTGCTTTATTTTGTAAGCGTCGCTGAGCCAATGCATTAGATAAGGAAATGGATTTGGATAGGATGGCACTGGCTTGTTTAACTTGCCCACTGTAGAAGGCTAATGTTGAATTTAGGCTTTGGCGCTGAGCTGCCGTCACCGGATCTTCAAGCGGTTCACCGACTTTAGGTGGTGAGCCTAAAGCGTTAATGAGTCCACTGATCTCATTCGCTTTTTTGTCAGCGTTACGTTGTAATACTTGTGCACCTGATAGCACGCTTTGAACTTGTTGTTGCATTAAATGTAAAGTGCTATCAGGGATGGTGGGTTCATCTAATGCATCACTGATAGTGGCTAGTTGATCAGAACCAACGTCGAGTTGCTCTTGTATGGCGGTAAGATCTGGCGGTAATGAGCTTGCGGTATTTCCCGCGGCATAGGTCAAGCTGCTGGTTGCGAACAGAAGAAACAAAACGATAAATGCACGGAATATAACTAACATAAACAGACCCTTATGGAGGTGCTAAAAAGCAATCAGTGGTATGGTCATTCACCATGCCGACAGCTTGCATATAGGCATAACAAATAGTACTGCCAACAAATTTAAAGCCACGTTTTTTTAAGTCTTTTGACATAACATCTGAAAGGGCGGTTGTGGCAGGTATTTTATCCCCAGGCGCCCAATGATTGAGAATCGGTTTTCCATCTACAAATTGCCAGATATAATCCGAAAAAGATGGCCATTCCTCTTTAACTTGCAAGTAGGCTTTTGCATTTGTCACTGCAGACTCGATTTTCAACCGATTGCGAATGATGCGAATATCTTGCTGCAAAGCCAGGCATTTGTGTTCATCATAACGCGCTATTTTTTCGGGATCAAACTGATCAAATACCGTGCGATAATTTTCGCGTCGTTTTAGCACAGTAATCCAGCTTAATCCGGCTTGAACGCCTTCCAAGAGAAGAAACTCAAATAATTTTATATCATCATAAACAGGTGTGCCCCATTCATGGTCATGATAGTCGATATATACAGGGTCTTGTGTGACCCAACGGCAGCGGTTGCGAGGCATGAGGGCGTCCTTGTTAGTAGCGGTTGGAGGGAAGT
>JAIELR010000163.1 GCA_019752835.1 Gammaproteobacteria bacterium
ATAATATCCGCGCCGATAATTTTTTGAGTTTCGATCGAGGTTTGCGGCGTCATTAAAATATATTTGCCGGTTTGCGGATGCTTAAATTTTGCGCCCTCTTCATTAATTTTACAAATTTTTGAATTTTGCGACAGGCTAAAAACTTGATAACCACCGCTATCTGTGAGCATGGGGCCAAACCATTGCATCATTTGATGCATGCCGCCCAAGGCTTCAATCACTTGCATACCGGGTTGCGATAACATGTGATAAGTATTGCCCCCTAAAATAATTTGACTTCCTGTCGCAGTGAGATCTTGAGGTGTCATCGTATTGACGACTGCATAAGTACCGACTGGCATAAAAGCTGGCGTTAAAAATTCACCGTGCGGGGTGCTGACTTTTAAAACCCGTGCAAAGTTATGTGCGTGTTGTTTTATTTTTTGCGAGCGATAGGTTCCTTGCGCTTGAATAGAGACCACCTAACTCTTCCCACCGCCCAAACGCGTTTTTGGAATACTGCTTTGGTTCTCTGTCGTGTACAGTGTATTGGTAAAGGGTGTTCTCTCCTCCGTTAGCCAGGAGTTGAGTTGTTGTAAATCCACTGGCGATAAAGTTCCTGCCGCCTGTTTTAAGGCAATCGTAGAATTGATATAGCTGTATTGATCCGTAGAATAAGTGCTCCAAGCGCTGTACAAGGTTTGTTGCTGGTTTAATACGTCTAACATGGTTTCGGTACCTACTTCATAACCATCGATAATGCTTTGCAACGCTACCTGGCTCGATTTAATCGTTTGCTTATCGGCTTCAACCTGACTGATGTAAGACATCACATCATTAAAACTTTGACGAGTGTCAGTCACCGTTGAGAGATAGGCATTATTTCTATTTTGAATCGCGGTTTGATAATTGTAAGCCGCTTGTTTTGCCGTCGCCGACACATAGCCCATACCGTTTTCAAAAATAGGAATGGTTAATTGCATTCCTACATAAGCTTCTCTATTATTGATTTGCCCTGAAGCCGTTGTCCCAGTCTGATTAGCCGTATAGTCAGCGACACCGTTTAACACCGGTAAATGGCCTGCTTGTGCGGCTTGTTCTGTTTTATGTGCTGCTTCAGCTGTTTGGCGGTATGAAATCAAGTTCCAATTTTGTTTGTCGGCTGTTTCCACCCATTTATCCACATTAACCGGTTGCGGCGTTAATAACGGCGCCGTATTATTGCGCAAACTCGCCAGATGATCGTAATAAACGCCCGTAATGGCTCTTAAACTTTCCTTGGTGTTGCGCACGTTATTTTCTGCAGCCAATTCCTGAGCTACAGCACCGTCGTATTGTGAACGTGCTTGTTCCACATCGGTAATGGCAATTAAGCCCACTTCAAATTTTTGTTGGGCTTGCGTAAGACTTTCATAGTAAGCCTGTTTTTCAGCTTGGACGTAGGTTAAATTATCTTCAGCATCCAAAACATTAAAATAAGCTTGCGCAGTGGTGCTGATCAAGGTTTGCAATGCATAATTAAAGGTAGCGCTGGCAGCATTGGCCGTCGATTTGGCACTGGTATAACCAAACCAATTGGCAAAATCAAAAATCGGTTGGCTAGCAGCAAGTACATAATTTTGGGTGTTATAGCGAAAAGTTCCATTTTCACCTTGCAAAGATAGATTCTGACCATTAGGCAAAGGAATAACCCTATCATTTTGGCTTCTGTTGTCAAAATCTGTAAAGCCATCGTTTGCCACAAAGGTTGCAGCGGGTAATAAGCCAGCGCGCGCAATAGGAACCCCTTGCATTTGCGACAGTGCTGTGGATTTTGCAGCTAAGAAAGTTGGATTATTGTTAAATGCATCTTGATACACTTGCATTAAATCCGTCGCCCCCGCCCAGGAGCTCACACAGAGCAAACTGAGGATAAGATTTATGCGCATTATTTTTTTCATATCAACTCCACTGAACTCTATACACTTCACAGTTAATTTTTATATTCAGGCTTGTCGCTCAACCTAAAAATTAACTGCCAGCGTATCTCTTTTATTTAAAATACAAATTGTTCTACTACCGCAACATCTTCTAAAGGTGGTATCACCGTTTCAAATAAGGATCGTTGCTGCCATTCATCACTGGCCATCCGTACAATCAGGAGCGCTCTTTGGCATGGGGGCTCTCCCACTACTACAAATAAACGTCCGCCTATCGCCAACTGTTGTAACAAGCGCGGCTCCAAAACCGGTAAAGAACCTGTCATCACTATCGCATCATAAGGTTCATGCAACAACCATCCCGCTGCTGCATTGCCAGTTTCTAGCAACACATTGCTAATTTTCAGCTGCGCCAATTTTTTTGCCGCATTGTGGCTAAATTCACTGTATTTGTCCACACTGTAAACAAAACGACTCAATCTGGCCAATAAGGCCGTTAAATAACCGCTGCCCGTCCCTACTTCTAATACCGTATCCTCTTTAGACAACTGTAAGTTCTGGAGAATTTGCGCCTCTATCATCGGTGTTAACATGCTTTGACGATGCCCTATAGGCAACTGTGTATCAGAATAGGCTAAATCACCATATTCCATGGGCACAAAAATTTCTCTGGGTATTTCAGCCAATAAAGCCAATAATTCGTCTGATTCCACGCCATTAGTGCGGATTTGTTGACTAATCATATTGACTTTAGCCTGATTTTTGTTTGTTTTTTGGGCTAATCTGGTCATTTAAGGTCCTTTCCTACTATAGGCCTAAGAGTAAGGGGTTTGAGCATGAAGTGCAAGAGGCGGGCGCTGTTTTTGCAGTCCATTTAAATTGTAAACAACCCCCTATATTTTGTATACTGTACTTCTTATGAACCCTAACAAAACCATGATGCTCACAGCTGATTTTTTCAATCGTGCACCCTTAGTAGTAGCCAAAGAACTGCTCGGCAAGGTTATTTATAAACGTTATGAATCCTTATGGTTGGCAGCGATGATTGTAGAAACGGAGGCTTATTATCTGGAAGACAAGGGTAGTCACGCTTCACTCGGCCGAACGCCGAAACGTCAAGCCTTATTCATGCCCGCTGGTACCATTTATATGTATTATGCGCGCGGTGGCGATTCATTGAATATCAGTTGCCGAGGCGAAGGCAATGCCGTGCTAATTAAGGCAGGAATTCCTTATGGTGATGACCCACTTAGCTTGGCGACGATGCACCATTTGAATCCTGTTAAAAATTCTTTGCGCCAACGAGAAGATCATAGGTTGTGTGCAGGACAAACCTTATTGTGCAAAGCATTGAATATCAAAGTACCTGAATGGAATCAACGCACTTTTGACAAAGATTTTTTTTATATAGCGGACGTAGGTTATCGTCCACAAACCATTGTGCAAACAGTACGATTGGGGATCCCTCAAGGCCGCGATGAACACCTACCCTATCGTTTTATAGATACCCAATACGCGCACGCGACGACTAAAAATCAATCTTCTGTAAATCTCTCATCGGATATCAAACTACATCAATGGATTACTAAGATAACACCGCGTTTTATTAAACTGCGCCGCCAGATCCATACCAAGCCTGAATTGGGTTATCAAGAAAAATTAACCGCTACCCTCATCGCACGTGAACTCAAAAAAATGGGTCTTGCTGTTAACACTGAGATAGGCGGGACTGGTGTTGTTGCTGTTATAGATTCAGGAAAACCCGGTAAAACCCTTGCCCTAAGAGCAGAATTAGATGCACTGCCTATGACAGAAATGACATCACTTTCTTATCAATCTATTCACTCTGGCAAAATGCACGCTTGCGGACATGATGGACATACGGCAACATTATTGATGGCGGCAGAAGCATTATGCCATTTTAAAAACAACTTTAAAGGTAAAATAAAGCTTATTTTCCAACCGGCAGAAGAAATGAGTGCTGCAGGTGCTGCAGCAATGATTAAAGCGGGGGTTTTAGAAAATCCTGCTGTAGATGCTATCTTCGCTTACCACAATTATCCAGGGTTTCCAGTAGGAACTTTACAAACACGAGAAGGAACTGTGTTATCGGGCAATACCGATTTTACTATCACCCTGTATGGCAAAGGAGGTCATGCGGCAAGCCCTGATCTTAATCTTAACCCTATTTTCATGAGTGCCATTTTAATTAAAAACTTACACGACTTGCAATCAAAATTAGAAAATGGACAAATTATAGGTGTAACAGAAATTAATGGCGGTTGTAGTAAAAATATTATTCCCGATTCAATCTGTTTGGGGGGCACACTACGTTATTCTACGCTAGCAGATAAAGAACAACTTCAATATAAACTAACAGAACTAGTCAAGCAGACTTTTGAATCGTATGGGGCACGAGCTAACATTGAATTCATTGAAGGCTATCCTCCTACTATCAATAGTACAGCAGAAACTCA
>JAIELR010000051.1 GCA_019752835.1 Gammaproteobacteria bacterium
TTGTCACTTGTCACTTGTCACTTGTCACTTGTCACTTGTCACTTGTCACTTGTCACTTGTCACTTGTCACTTGTCACTTGTCACAACAGTATCGCACTGCACTCATACATTAAAAATAAAACAATCGATAAATGCAAAGATTTGATTTATTCCCGCCAGAATAATATTCCAGCGGGGATAGTACACCTGTGAGAATCATTTCAAATGATGAACAGCACACTCACATTCATTGTTGTTAAATTATTGAAGATTAAATCAATTCATCGATTAACCAGCAGCACACTAATATGTTACTAGTGCGGCAGCACTCGCAGGAGATAAATTTTCTTCAGCATCAAGCGCTTTAACTGTGTAATTATAAAGAGCCCCTTTTGCAGAGCCACTGAGCACATCGTTAAAAGTATTTGCAGTAGTTACACCAATTTTTGTTCCGTTTCTATAAATATTGTATCCTGCAACCGCTACATTATCCGAAGACTTGCTCCAGGATAATGCAACCCCAGCAGCAGTTGAATATTTTGAAATTTTCAATGCAAGCGAAGTAGGTGTAGTAGGAGCCGTGGTATCGTAATTGTAGCAAGAAACACCATCTCCGCACGGAAAGCCATCCCAGATTTGCAGTCCTGTGGAATGTGACTCAATTGTTGCTGTACCACCGCTATAAGGATTGTTTACCATAATCCGAGTTACCGGAAGTTTGTAATCTCCCAGGTTGGGTCCGTAGTGGTCGGCAATCACCTGACCGTCAACCGCTGCCCAGAAACGACCGTCACTGCCACCTGACCGGTGCCAGTAAACTTCAAACTTAAACCACTTATCAATTGGTACAGCTACCGCATTATTATCTATAGTCCAATAATCAATTCTTGGCCAAGGACCGTTGGCAACGTTGTCACCCTTTGTTTGCCAATATAGCTGCCCATCCAATCCTTTCAATATAGTTATGCCTATCCTGTAATCACCAACCCATGTATTCAGATACCCACCCGTTTTAATTTCAAACTGTGTGCGCCAACCTGCCCCTGCCACATCACGAGTCAGTTTTGACGGAAAATCTGCTGGATATTTAAACCAATAGGTCATGTAAAAGTTATTCACATCACCGGTTGTCCAAGGCCTTTTAATCAACAAAGGGGCTTGAGAGCCGGCTTGCCCTAGAGCACCATTAATTTTCACGTTCTGAAAAAGCTCCCGAATCGTATTCCCTTTTGGTCCGGTAACCGATCTAACTTCATTGGTTATATAATTTCCAATCGATGTGGAATTAATCGGATCAACCGTAATCAGCTGAATACCTGAGAAATCAGCACCAAATGCTTTGATCGGCCAAGAATGTCCAGTTTCTTTGTCTATACCAGTAAGGTACTGCCATGCTCCATTTGCATAAAAATTTGTCGGTTGAGTAAGTGCAACACCTGTCCCAAAATTCGATTTAAATAATAAGTTAGCAGCATAAGCTGCAGGTGTCACAGCAAAGCTAAGAGTTGCAATCAATAGCATCATGACGAAAAGTAGCATGCCTGTATTAGGCTTGATAATTTTGTCTGTGCCAAATTGGGTAGTTAACACTGCTTTGCCAATCGGCATCAGCAAATTGTTAGTTGGTAATAAGTAATGACTATTATTCATTTTGGTTCCTCCTTAAAGATAAAAGGACGGAACTGCGTTGATACCCATGTACGAAGTGATTACTTTCGATACTCGTCAAATCATATACGTGATTGAAACGATTGGTGTTATCTGGCAGTCCTGCCATCCTGGGGCAAATGCCCGTTAGATCAGTGACTTTGCGTCCCCTGCTTTCGCAGAGTTTGCCTTTTTCATATTGCATTAATAATAAAAGCATGAATCATGCCAATCTATAATTAATGAAATTGATCGAGAAAAATTGCCGTCGTAAACTCGCCCTGTGAGTAAACACAGTTGATTAGAATTTCGGAACCTCCTGATAACGGAGATTCACATGAAGAAAAGAAGATTTACAGAAAGTCAGATCGTTGCGGTACTGAAAGAAGGCATAGCTGGCATGCCGGTGGTTGAGTTGTGTCGCAAGCACGGTGTTATCAACGCCACATACTACCAGTGGAAGAGCAAGCACTCCGGCGTACAGGTATCCGAGCTACAGCGATTACGTAAGCTGGAGGCTGAGAATGCAGCGATCAGGGATGTTCTAAACCGAAAGTTCTGATGCCGTTGGCCAGGCGCGATGTAATCGCACAGTTGGTGCAAACCAGATTGTCGATTATGCGCGCGCCTGTCAGATTGCCGGCCTGTCGCGGGCGACGTACTACAAAAGGCCAGCACTGGCATCGGAACGAGATGCCGAAGTGATTGATGCGCTCAATGCCATCGTGACCCGGCATGAGCGTTGGGGATGTTTGAACATGCCTCGGCGATGCTGCAAGAGCACCAGATCGACCCCGGCAACCGCTGGGGCTAGCCAACGCGCCGAAGCTGCTGGGCACTGGATTTCATGCATGACACCTTGACTGTGGCAGACGATTCCGAACATTGAATGTGATAGATGAAGCAAACATATCCAGCCCGGAAAGCCAAATCAGAATGCCTTTATCGAACGCTTTAATCGAACTTACAGGACTGAGGTACTTGATGCGTATCTTTCTGCCCATTTTGAACAGGTTCAGACCATCACTAATCAGTGGCTGATTGATTATAACGAATACCGTCCGCATTAAGCGCTGGGCGATATCCCGTCGGCGCAGCCCATGCCCCGGCTAACCCGGGTTCCGAAACTCTATCGGACTCTGCCTACTTGACGAGGGAACTTACGATTCGATATCGCCGCTATGCACGTTTATTTTAACTCCAAACGCCAGCAACCTCATTCAGCAAAAATCGCATCGTAAGCAGCTAAGAGTTTAGGTACTTCGTATTGCCACTCAAGTTCATTTTTAACCCGGTTACGGCCCAATTCACCCATTTGCTTACATAACTCTGGATCATCTAGTAAATGTAAGATTTTTTTCGCCATATCATGAGGATCATTTTTATTGGCATACAGCGATGCCTGCTCGGCAGAAACTCGGCCTTCCGTAAGATCGAATTGAACGATAGGCTTACCCAACGCCATATACTCCATGATCTTGTTCATTGTTGATTTATCGTTCATTTCATTGGCTACATCTGGATTCACGCATATATCAGCAGTATTGAGCATCTCTAATAGCGCTTGATCTGGTACCCGGCCGGTAAAAGTCACAAAGTCACTAATCCCAAGATCAATAGCTAATCGTTTCATCTCTTCAAGCGAGGTGCCACCGCCCACCAAACCAAAGTGCACATCCGATCGTCCTAGATCCTTAATCAAATAACGTGCGGATTGCAGTAAAAGATCAATTCCTTCCTGTGCTCCCATTACACCGACATAGCCCACCAAATATTTCCTTCCGCATTTAAGCTCTTGTTTCGGTGGAATGATACACAATCGATCTAATTTTGGTCCGCTGCGCACCACAAATACTTTTGCAGGATCCATTCCGCCACGATCAATCGCGATCCTTTTATAAGATTCATTGGTAGCGATAGAGACATCAGCCGTTTTAAACGTCCAGCGCTCGAACAGCACCAGTAATTTATAAAAGAAATCACGCCGCCCGAATTTCGCCTCATAGAGCTCCGGATTGATATCATGATGATCAAACAGGAATTTCTTGCGCATAAACAACTTAAAAAAACCACCGATCAGAAATAGCAAATCTGGTGGATTACACGCATGAACCACATCGAATCCCTGAGAAAATTGCACTTTCCAGGCAAGCCGGAAAGTATGAAATAAAGCAACGGAATATTCAATCAAATACCCCTTCGCACCTTCGGCTTCAAACGGCAATCGATAGCGATAAATATGAATCCCATCAATGACTTCATATTCCTTTTCATAACCTTTACCTGTGGGGCAAATAATAGAAACAACATAGCCGCTCTCATGCAGCGTTGTTGCTTCCTGCCATACCCTGCGATCAAATGGGGAAGGAAGATTTTCGACTAAGATAAGTACGCGGCGCTTAATAGTGCGTGACATTGTGTTAATTCCGCCGATAAGCAATGAGCGACTTAGTCATACCAAGTGCATATTCTTTGAGAATACTCGCATCCGGAAAGTAATGTTTCATGTCTTCCATAGTTGGCAAGTAAAAATCAGGGCTGGTTCTCTTTATCCAGAACCGGTTAGTAAACCGTATCAGCAACACCTGAAGCCGACGCGGCAGGTAACCGACAAAAGGAAGCCAGGAATGCGTTTCAATAGGAAACCACCGGTATGGTGCTTGCACAAAATATCCTTTACCTAGGCGTCGAATCTCATTCGCAAATTCACTTTGGCGAGTCTGCGCT
>JAIELR010000021.1 GCA_019752835.1 Gammaproteobacteria bacterium
ACGGCGATGCAGCCCAAAATAATAGTAACGGTGATGCAAATAACAACGACAAGAACTTATGACTCACCAGCAGACCTACAAGCATGATGAATGCCGCCGCAGGTCCCATCCACATCTTGGCGAACCACTCAGATGGCCTATCATGAAAGTCACGTTCAACTTGATCAGAGGGCGTCCATTCAAGCAGATGCTGATGAGATACCATCAGTCGCCAACAGGTACGCATTATGGCGCCTATGCTGTACCATGCTTCGTGCGGTAAACAAGCTAAATACAAGACCAGTTGACTGAAGCGTCGATAGGCTGCCTGCAAACTACTAAACAAATGTTGACCTAACAACATGCTGTCAGACTTGCGCGCTAATCCGAATATTGTCATTAGAATACTAGGCAACAATACAATCGACCACATCGCACTCAACCAAAAATATGTGGCAGGTAATACAGTCCAAACTATGGCAAAGAATACTAACAATGATACAGCGACTAAACTGCGTCGTAAATTATCGAAGAGTTTCCACTTTGACAAGGCGGATAATGGATTGGCAACGCGCTGACCATCATGCCCTGGTACACGCGGTAATAACCAAGCCATGATCTGCCAATCACCCCGAATCCAACGTATACGTCGTTTAACATCGACCAAATAACTGCCCGGTGATTTTTCATATAATGGCGCGTCAGTTATCAATCCTGAGTGTAAATAACAGCCCTCAAGTAAATCATGACTGAGGATTCGATTTTCAGGAAAGCATTGCCCCAATACCTCTTGAAACAAATCAACATCATAAATACCTTTACCAATAAAAGAACCTTCATTAAATAAATCCTGATAAACATCAGAGACCATACGGGTATAAGGATCTATACCCATTTCACCGCTGCATAAACTAAGATAGCAAGTCGGACCATTCTCAGGAAAAATTTCAGCTATGCGCGGTTGCAAAATACCATAACCAGCAATCACCTGTCGAGTCACTACGTTATAAGAGGGTCGATTCAAGGGATGCGCCATAGCGCCGATCAAGTGACGCGCACAATCACGGGGTAATTGCGTGTCAGTGTCTAGCGTAATGACATATTTGACACTAGCGAGGATGTCGGTACGACCCACGATGAGTGAAAAATGAGTTTGAATATTCCCTCTCAGTAGATCGTTTAACGCACTTAATTTACCGCGTTTTCGTTCATAACCCATCCACACTTGCTCACTAGCATTCCAACATCGTGGTCGATGCAAGAGAAAAAAGATATCTTCATTTTCACGGCAATAAAGTCTGTTTAACGCCATAATACGTTCTTGTGCCAACGCAAGTAACGCCGCATCATTCGGCATATGTTCGTGCGGAGCATCATTAAAATCTGTTAGTAAGGCAAAATGCAGATAATTATCACGATTACCCAAAAAATGTACTTCAAGGGCATCAACTAAGGATGCAATTTGTGCGACACCTCCAAGCATGGTGGGCACAACAACCAAGGAACGAAACTCCAGTGGAACTCCCTTTTTAAAATTCATTTTCGGTAGTGGATGCGGTTTAACCAACAACATCGCGCCCCAATTGACCAGTGTCACCGCTAATTGACTGGCACACAGCACAATGGCTAAAGCTAATATCACGAGCCATAGCGCATTTATAGGAATTTGATTTGCTTTAAACAATAAACCGCCAGTTACTCCCAACGCAATTAACGTGATAAAACCAAGATAAAATAGTAACGAATGCTGACCGATCCAACGCTGTAATTTTTCCCAGAGAGAACAGTGCACGTTGAGCGCTTGTTGCAATTGGGGTAATCCCGCATCAATAAAGTAATAACCCACATGGCTGCGTTTAGCATGATCAATTGCATTACTTTTGTCGTTATCTGCCGCTGCTGTAGCTAACTGGATGGCTGCTTCAGCTACATCAATTTCCGATTTCGAACTGGCATTTGCCAGCGATTGTATAACATTGCAATAGCGGTCGCGCGTGGTGAAATCCATATGACTATAAGTCGCCGTAGGATCCTTATACAGCGCATGTTCAACGACGCTCATTAACTCAACAAATTCGCGCCAGTCAAGTTCGCTTATACGTCGTAAACTCGCAATACTATTACTAATGGTAAGCTGATTGACTGCTTGTCTTTTGTTTTCTGTTTGCAGCAGCTCTTCAAGTGTCACCCCTTTTTCGGCTAATTGCAGATCTACCCATGACAATGGTAACGCTAATGCAGCGCCCTGTAAACGTCGCGTCAACTCAGCAATAAACGTGTCTGTCATTGATAATTCACAACGCGCCATATCGGCTATCACGAAAACTAGTTTATTTGAATCGTCGGCAGCAACCTCAATGATCTTATCTGCCCAATGATCAGCCAGGTTATGGGCGTTACAGTTCAATGCAACTTGTTTACTGACACAACTTAAATGTTCGATAATTGCTAAACACAGCATCATGGGGAATACCCATAATTCGCCTAAGGTGAGTGGTGTAACTTGTTGGTACGCGTTCACAAAACGAGACAGACTGTCTATACACCAATGCCCATCACCGTGCCCGATGATTTGCACTGCAATACCATAGATTCGCGGGTAACGTCCTTGCGCATGGCTACTCACTAATTGCGGCAGGTCTTTTTCGCATCCTTTCGGTAAATGACGCTTGATCGTATAAATTTGTTCTTCAATTAAAGCATAATTGTCGAGCAGCCATTCACCCGCCGGCGAAAGGTAATTACCTGCAGCAGTAGAATTCGTTAAAATCCGACATACGTTAATCAAGACCTTTTCACTATCCGCTAATCGACGCAGTAACACGCGTTTTGTCAGTTTTTTCGCGAGCTGATGAGATTGTGCTAATGTATTTCCGTGCAGCTCTAGCTGCTCATCGGAAAACAACGATGCAGACCGTGAAGGATCGGTGATGGCATCCTCAAAGTGGCCCTGATATTTGGAATGCAGCCATTGGTGAATCTTGGCAATGAGCGTTTTCTTATCCATATCGTATTCTGTCCTTATTTGCTGCTCAAGGATAACAGCACTCTACTTGATGAGGCAAGGAATCTTGTTTTGTTATTTACAGCTTCTTAAGGAACTAGAATTGCCTAAGGAATGAACAATCAAAAGTTTGCCAACGTTTGCAATGCAGGTTCTTCAAGACGAACCTGTATCAGCTCTGGTTTTAAAGTTGCTGCTCGATTCACCACCGACATTTTGCATCCTCCATTTCATATATACCCATCGCACCTAAAGATGCGATGGGTATAGATATGTTTATCATTTTATGAGAATTTCTATCCAACATGCACCGGCTCAATAGAAAGATGAAACCCAAGTGCTTTTAGTACTTTTCCAAGCGTCATTAAACGAGGATTTCCCTTACTAGATAACGTCTGGTAAAGACTTTGTCTATTCAGATGAGTTTGTTTCGCTAGCTCACCTATGCCGCCTCTTGCTTCAGCAACGTTGCGCAAGGCCAAGAGAAATATTTCGGTATCTCCGTCTTCTTGATATTCATCCAGCGCAACTTTAAGATAAGCTTCTGCTTTTTTAGTGTCATGTAGGGAATCAATTAACAAGTCATGAAAACTACTCGTTTTTGCCATTAAGCTTTGTTTGCTCATCGGTACGCCCCTTAAGCTCTTGCCAATAGAGTTTGGCAGTTTGAATATCTTTTGATTGAGTGGATTTATCACCACCCAATAATAAAATAACTGTTATACCATCAACTTCCGCAAAATAAACTCGATATCCTGAGCCAAAAGCTAAACGAAGCTCCAAAATACCATCACCTACTGACTTATAATCACCATAATGTCCCATTTCCATGCGCTCAAGGCGACGCAAAATTCTTGCTTGCGTCACATTATCCCTTATTTTGCCCAACCATTCAGCAAAAGGAGATTTTCCATTTCCAGAAATGTAATATCGAAGTTCTTTTTGTTTCATATTAATTGTCGTTTATTTGCGACACATTGTCAAGCGAATTAATAATCAACTCATTATTCGTCCGCATTAATGATCACTTTGGCACCGATTTGCACCGACTCAAGTTGCTTAATAGTAGACAAAACCGCTTCATTTAATGATTTCGCTTCACTGGTAAAATCAAGATACACCGTGCTATTTCTAAAATTAATGAGAGCATCGTCACAACCAGCGTCATATAAATAATCTTCTAATCCTACGGTTTCATCATCCACTCCATCAAGTACAAGAGTAAATTCATAATGCTTCATTTTCTATCAGCTCCTTCGTTTTTAGTATAACAAAACTTAGTGAATCTTAAAAATATTGCAAAGCCAAAGTTAAAAGTTCCATTTAT
>JAIELR010000253.1 GCA_019752835.1 Gammaproteobacteria bacterium
CATCAATAGCTATAGCCGTGGCAATATCAGCAAATGCAAGAATTATGATGTCAGAATATATAATGGATCCTAAATATGGAATAACATATATAGATACAGACGGTATGTTATTAAAATCACCATTACCAGAAAATTTAATAAACAGATTCGCCCCTCTCAGCCAGAGGGGCAAGTAAAAGAGTTAATCTTCATTCGGTAACATGACGGTGATCACAGGCTCACCTTTATCGCCACCATGGCAAAGTGCTTTCAATGTCACATTAATAGGTGTTACCCTGCGGCTTTTACTCCCGCGAGGTATACACATAAACTCAAAACGACCTGAATGAGAAATTCTGCTTTTTTGCAATCGCATCATGGATAAGATGTCCCAAAGGCGACCCTTAACATCCTGATAGGTTTGACGCTTGTTGTCTTCCTCCGTCCAATCGATGTATTTATCATAAACAGCTGCCGTGACGGCGACAGGATAAATAAAACCCGCCTCCTGAGCAAGACTGCTTACGTCAACCAGCACCCCATCATCGATGGCTTGAGCGCGTGTATAAGAATAGACAATATCGAAATTTTCAAATAGACTAGTGTTAGTCATGACATAATCTCCAGTTTAGATTAAGTTGTGATTAGGGTTAGTGAGTTGTTACTAGCAATTCATTAACCCGACCAAGTAATTATATCAAATTCGATCGAAAAAACAAGCATTTTTATTGATTTTTCAATTATTTTTGACACTTTTTTCCTTTAAAAATCGCTTAAAATTTTTGTCACTCTCCAACAAATAATTAATACACCCTGTCATGAAATTATCTCGTGATTCAAACCCTGCCCAGGCCATGTACTCGTTTGCTCGATCAACTAAGGGTTCAGGTAATGTCAATTTCAATGGGATTTTTTTACTTGCTGTAGTGGGTTTTATGATTGAATTTGTCATGATTTTTTCCTCAAAAAAATAACTGATTTCTTTAATATTTTTCTTACTCACTTTTAATTGTAAAAATAAGCAAAAACCTCTCTCGAATGATGTGGTAAATTTAAAATTTAATCAAGGTTTGTGATGTGATTCATTGCCCTAAAAAATAAGTAGCCCGCACACCTGTCGCAATGGGTATTGCATACAGCCACCAATTCAAATAAGATATCTTAATCAACAAGTTATCAGCTTGTTCCTGTCGTTTTTATGTCAAATTTCCACTAGAAATCGTTTAGTGATTGCTATACAAAACGACTCCAGTATTTAAAATATTTAAAGTAAATCATTAACAAATTCCTGTATTGAAGGTACCGCTTGTTAAGCGGTTGCTATACGAAAGAACACAAAATGGTGCTTTTTGTTAATGGATTGCTTAACAAAAAAGCCTTTTATAAAAATAATGTGTTAATCGTTAATTAAATGTTTTACAAAAATATAATAATGAATTTATCTTGATAAATCCTGTTTAATTGCAAGGTCAGTGATTTTTTATAATTCAAAAATAAAAATATCATTCAATTTTTTTGATTTTTTCCCGTAAATTTTGTGAGGGTAGGTGAGATTGGTTTTTTAGATTATCACCCATAAAATAGATCCCATTTTTCTTGTTTTTTGCTCTATGGGGAGATGGTTTTTGATTGCTTTCAGGGCTTTTTTCAAATGAATAAAATAATCATTGAGGGCGATTCTTGTGGATAGGATGTCGAGCACGGATTTCCATCCATAGCTCAAAACGTACCGATATCATTGCGGTGGGATGAGCGACTTATTTACGAAAAAGTAATCAATTTTATGCAAATCAGCCTATCTTTTGGTGAGTTGTTTTTTACCTACCAAGATGAATAATCATTGAATTCACTATGTGTTATTGTATGAAGATAGGAAATCTGATACAACAGGATATCTACAATAGCAAGGATTGTGCATGTTATGTTGAAGGCGTTAACCGATTCGCTGAAAACGTTATATCAAGAGCAGACCCGCTGGCTAAAACGCCCCATTGCTGGGCAAGACTGGCACATTACCGATTCGTTTATTCAATTGGCATTACTACTTGCGGCCACAAAAGAACATTCCGTCGCAAGAGACGATAACGCTCACAAATCGCTGGTCGCGTGGCACGAGCTCTATGTGAATCCGGCGGAGAAAATAGCGGCGGCGAAAAAAAACATTCCCTATAGTCAGCTCTTTCAGGCCTTGCCTGAAACGGGAAATGTCGCTGTACAGAAAGTGTGGCTATCGGGGGCCGCAGGAAGCGGTAAAAGTACGCTGCTGCAACGATTGGTGTTTGAGTCGAGTCAACAGCAGGAGGAAGCTCAAGCAAGCAAACCGGCTTGGTTGCCGCACAGCGTCAAAGGCGTGATTTGGGTGAAACTCCGCGATTTAAAGAGTTATCTGGACGGCGACGATATTCAACATGCCCGATTAAGCCAAGCAAAACGCGAAGAAATACTGGCTCGCCGCTTACCTTATGACGAGGATGGCCAGTTAGACCCGGTAGCCGCGTTGTCGGTTTACATAAGTTCGAAGCAGTATGGTTGGAACACGGGGCAAAAGAATGAGGATTGGAAAACATTCCTCGTACAAGAAGCTGTATCAATACTCTGGCTTATCGATGGTTATGATGAAATTGCGAGTTTACCGAAAAATCATCCGATTCAAGTGATTTTCCATCAGTTTTTCTTAAAACAACGCTGGGCCTTAGTCACGTCCCGTCCGTATTATCGCTGTCCTACCGAGAGAAACGATAATCGATTTCGTCAGGTGGAATTGTTGGGGTTTTCGCACGAAAATGTGATGGCTTATGTGGATAAGCATTTTGAAAAAGAACCCAGCAATCCCGGCTATAGCCATTTAAAAACGTTATTAACTCAGCATCTTAAACTACGGGGACTGGCGCATATCCCGGTGAATCTGGAGATTTTATGTGCCGTCATGTCATCCGCTGTCCAACCCGAGCTCAGCCACTTAAATACCACCGGGTTGTATACCCAGCTGTTCGTTTATTTAATGAAAAGGGCTTATGACGCCAGTCGGTTATCCGCTGACTTTATTCCAATCTGCGCCTTAACCGATGAGATGACCTTGCTGACCTCCCCCAAAGGGCAGTGTCTTTTAACTGGCTTAGGCGCTTTAGCCTTAGCAGGCTTGAAAAACAGTCAAGCCCAGTTTGATGCGAGTGAGCTGAAGGCGGCGTTATGTAACGCCATGCCTGTGGCCTATGGGACTAACGCGCAGGCTTGTTTTGGCGATGTGTTTTACAGCGGGTTGGTTCGAGGATTCGTCTGGAATAAAAATCAACGTGATTTCGAGGGCCAGGGTGAGTTTTTGCATTTAACTTTGCAAGAGTACTTAGCGGCTTGGTCGTTTGCCAAGCAATGGAAACAATCACCTCAAGCCGTGATTTTTTTTGTTCAGGAGTATAAGTATGACGTGCATTTTGCCCGCTTTTGGCCGTTTGTGGTGGGGTTATTGGGGCAAGAGGTTAACCGTGAGTACTTAGATACCCTCGCTACTCTCATGGATTCACCGCCCTTACCTTTACAGGGAGGGTATCATAGTCTCTTACGTATTCGCTGTATCGAAGAGTTACTGCCAAATAACCTCCCCTTGGTTTGGCAGTCGTTTGTGACGCAAGCGCTAAATAAAGCCATCTATAAATCTTATGGGTATTATGCTTTTGATCCGATTATCGTCGAATTACGCCAGAGCCCTGCCTGGGGCAAGGTATTAGCTTCCCAGATATTGGATAGGTTACGTCATGGGACACCAGAGCAACAAGAGACGGCATTAGGTCAAGTAAGGACGCTTGGCAGTGTGGTTGCCACCGAATCGCTCGTTACGCAGCTAATAATAATAGCGTGTCTCTCACCCCACGCCCCCCAGGTTCGTGTCTCAGTCTGTCATGTCTTGAGCGAACTGGGCGCGGCAGCAGCCACCTCACAGGTGTTAGCGGCGTTAGTGAGTCTGTTACAGGATAATAACCCCTATGTTCGTCGCTTAGCCTGTGAAGTCTTGAGCACACTGGGGGCGGCAGCGGCCACTTCGGAGGTGTTAGCGGTCTTAATGAGTCTGTTACAGGATGATGATCCCGATATCTGTGTCTCGGCCTGTGATGTCTTGAGCGAACTGGGCGCGGCAGCGGCCACCTCGGAAGTGTTAGCGGCCTTAGTGAGCCTGTTACAGGATGATGACCCCGATGTCTGTGTCTCGGCCTGTGATGTCTTGAGCGAACTGGGCGCGGCAGCGGCCACCTCGGAGGTGTTAGCGGCCTTAGTGAGCCTGTTACAAGATAATGACCCCACTGTTCGTTTCATAGCCTGTGATGTC
>JAIELR010000158.1 GCA_019752835.1 Gammaproteobacteria bacterium
CGCGTCATTGAGTACATTCAGCCTCAGTCATTGCCCGCATTCCCAAGGAGGCTAATAAAGCCGTATCTTTATTGAGTGAAGGATTTGACCTTGTTAAAAGCACATCATCCACAAATATTGAATTAGCCCCTGCAAAAAAACAAAGCGCTTGCATCTCGTCACTCATGGATAGACGTCCGGCAGAAAGACGAACCATGGATTGCGGCATGAGTATGCGCGCGACTGCGATGGTTCGAATAAACTCAAAGGGTTCGATGGTTTTTTGAGCCTCGAGCGGCGTACCTTCGACGGCAATCAACGCATTAATGGGCACACTCTTAGGATGAGCTGGTAAATTGGCTAATTGTAACAAGAGGCTTATCCTATCCAAACGAGCTTCGCCCATACCTAAAATTCCCCCGCAACAAACATGAATATCCGCTTTGCGGACAGCATCGAGGGTATCCAATCGTTCTTGATAGGTTCGTGTCGTAATAATATTAGGGTAAAATTCGGGGGAAGTATCAAGATTGTGATTATAATAATCCAATCCTCCCTCCTTCAATGCTTGCGCTTGTCTGTCACTCAACATCCCCAATGTAACACAGGTTTCCAAGCCTAAAGCCTTGACGGCTTTCACCATTTCGATGACCTTGGGCAAGTCTTTATCGGAAGGTGACCGCCATGCTGCTCCCATACAAAATCGACTTGCCCCTTTTTCTTTAGCCAATTGTGCTTTTTCAATTACCTGATCAGTGGTCATTAATTTTTCGCGCTTTAAACCTGTGTTGTAATGCGCACTTTGGGGGCAGTATGAGCAGTTTTCAGGACATCCTCCCGTTTTAATATTTAATAAAATGCTGAGTTGAACGGTGTTGGGCTCAAAATGTGTACGATGCGCTGTCTGTGCTTGATAGAGCAAGTCCATCAGTGGCAATTCAAATAATGCATTTACTTCATCTACAGACCAATTGTGTCGAATATTGTTCATTTGTAATCCTGTTGCTTGTACTTACCATGCCCTGATGATACAGTTCGAAAAAACATTGTCAACCCATTTTTATTTTAAGGATAACAACTATGTCGGCACTACTTAGCAAGGATTTAGCCTACATCTGGCATCCCTGTGCACAAATGAAAGATTTTGAAACACACCCCCCCTTGCTCATTCAATCCGCCTCTGGCGCCTATTTAAGACAAACAGATGGCTCCATGATTATTGATGCCATTTCCAGTTGGTGGTGCAAAAATCTTGGGCATGGGCACCCTGCTATCAAAAAAGCCATTGCCGAACAGTTAGAACAATTTGAACATGTGATGTTTGGCAATACTACTTATGAAATTATTATCCAACTCTCTGAACAACTTACTCAATTATTACCCTCATTAAATAAGGTACTTTATGCCAGTGATGGCTCTTGCGCCGTAGAAATGGCATTAAAAATGAGCTTGCACAGTCGCGCAATACGAGGAGAACCTGAACGAAACCAATTCATGGCCTTGGAAAATAGTTATCATGGTGAAACCGGTTTAGCGATGGCGGTCAGTGATTTGGGCATTTACCGCAAACCCTATCAAGCTGTATTACCCAGCATGCATTTTTTGAAAGGCATCCCCTATGTAAGCGGAAAGCAAGACCCTCTCTGGGATGATTGCAGCAGCCATTGGCCTATGATTGCAGAACAACTTAATTGCATAGCCGATCGATTGAGTGCCATTATTATTGAGCCCATCGTTCAAGGTGCTGGTGGAATGTTAATGTATTCGCAAGATTTTTTACGACGTTTGCGTATATGGACCCGCGAACATGGAATACATTTAATTGCCGATGAAATTATGACCGGATTTTATCGAACAGGCCCGCAATTAGCCTGCCATCATGCCGCAATAGAACCTGATTT
The DNA here is from genome assembly GCA_019752835.1 of Gammaproteobacteria bacterium. Next base: position 1,881 of record JAIELR010000158.1, read on the forward strand.
TTTATGTTTAGCAAAAGGATTAACCGGCGGTTTTCTGCCGTTGAGCGCCACCTTAACCACCCATGAAATTTATGATTTATTTTACAGCGATTATGAAAAAGGCCATACTTTTTATCATTCACACACCCACTCGGGTAATGCTCTTGCAGCAGCTGCTGCACTCGCTTGTTTGGGAAGCATGAAAACAGAATTAATTGCTGAAAAAACAAATTTGCTTGAACCTTTATTGCAAGATCTCATGTATCAAGTGGCTGAAGAAACCGGTTGTTTAACGAATATTCGGCAGATGGGTGGCATTGTAGCTGCCGATTTAATCAATACCAAACAAATAAATCGACTCGGCTATAAACTGGGGCAAATAGCCATGAAAAATGGCGCGTTAATTCGACCGATCGGAAATACGTTTTATTGGTTACCACCGTTGAATATAGAGCCAGAAACGCTGGTTCAATTACGGGATATTACGATTAAATCGATACGGCAGTTGATGTTGTAGAGGGTGGATTGACATTATAAGACACCCTCTACGTTATGAGCGACGTTTAATCTGACTAATCGAGATACTCACCTCACTTGGACTCTCAACAGGCATTTTTTTAAGCTTCCAAGCATGGCCATAGAGAATTTCGCAAGTTACAGGCAGTTTATTTGTCACAGGCTCTCGCGGATATTGGACATCAAATTCAGGCCAATAGGTTTTGCCATGAAATGCGGGCTTAGCATCATTTGAGAAATGATTAATGCGGAGATCTCGCTGCAAGACTTTGAAGGTATTGTAGTAGACAGTCAACAGCTCCATATCCATGACCGGATCAGAAAATCCCTGACGAAGTAAGCTATCGCCAATATCATGCATATCTTGAAAAGGCGTTTTAACAGGCATCCCTAGCATATCCTGTTCAACGGAGCGCCATTCTTTAAGGGTATCCGGCCCTAAGCTTGAAAACAGCAATAACCCACCTGGTTTCAATACGCGATACCACTCACGAACTAATTGCAATGCGTCCCAACTACCATAAAACAAGCAATTACTCACAATCAGATCGACTGAATCCTCGGCTAATGGCAAATGATGGGGATCGGCCATCAGCGGTTTTGCCTGTTTTTCAAAGCGCTGCCACCAACACCTACGTGTCAATAATTGCGTAACATCGATTATATTTTCAAACACCTGCGCAGTAGGATAATGAGTAAGCAGGTTTTTTGCTTGATGATCAAAAAGATGGCTGGTATCTAGGATGAAATCGGGTTTTAGTTTGATGAGAGAAAGTCGCTCTAACAAACGCTGACCGATTTCTTTTACTAAGAACATTGAGGGTTCGGCCGATGCGGCCCAACGATGATAGTGCTGTTGTAATCGCCGGAGGGGGGCATCGTTTGACATGGAGAGTGTCCTGTTAATTTAGACTCTTCGCAAAACTGAATTGCGAAGAGTATATTTTTTGTTGTTACCCTTGAATTTTGAGACTATAACCCCACATTTGTCAGAACTGATAAACAGGAGTCCTGTATGAGCAAACATAATGAACCCAATATACACGATAAGCGCGAAGAAGAGCAATCTGACTCCTCTTTTGCTGACTTAGCTGACGCGTTAAATGTTGATCTTAAAAAAGAAACGGTTGCCCCATCGATCAATGAACTCTTAAAAGAACTCGATGAAACCAAACAAAAATCACAAGATTCTTGGGATAAATTCATGCGCACCCAAGCTGAAATGGCCAATTTGCGAACGCGCACCGAGCGTGATATTGCCAATGCCCATCGTTATGCGTTGGAAAAATTTGTAGCCGAATTATTGCCTGTTTTAGACAGTGTGGAACAAGGCTTGCAAGCAGCAGATCAGGGCGGTGCCGCAGCTTCTGTGATGCGTGAGGGCATGGAGATGACTTACAACATGCTGCTCAAAGCGGTTGAAAAATTTGGTGTTGTGCAATTAATTCCGCTTGATCAAGCTTATGATCCACACCAACATGAAGCCATTGCCGCGATTCCCTCTGCGGACAAAGCGCCAAATACCGTCTTACAAGTCATTCAAAAAGGGTACTCATTGCATGGTCGTCTCGTGAGACCCGCAAGAGTTATTGTGAGTAAAGCTGAGGATTGAATTTAGTAACATTGACCCCCATTTAACTAAGTCAAAGCAGTTCGGTTTTCGGCTAGGCGCTGTTGACGTAGGGGCAACCCCCCGTGGTTGCCCGTCTTCGGGTCGGCGTAAGAGCCAACCCCTACAGCAGTCAACAGCAACAACGCCGAAAATTGAACTGCGCAGAGTATATCTATATTGAACCATTGGAGTAAAAAAAATGTCAAAAGCCCCTATTATTGGTATCGATCTCGGTACAACCAATTCATGTATTGCCATTATGGAAGGCGGCAAACCCCGCGTTATTGAAAATGCTGAAGGCAGACGAA
>JAIELR010000211.1 GCA_019752835.1 Gammaproteobacteria bacterium
TCTTGCTCAGTAATAGAGGGTAAGGGATTGGTCATGGGATATAATTGTCGCATAGGTTGAGAGCGAGATAAGGCTAACGATCCCTGTTGACCGAGCAAGGCAATACTGCGTGCGGCAACAACGGCTTCATCCAGAGCAGGTAAAGCAATCTCATCGGAATAAGCAAAGCCGGTTTTTTCACCGCTGACTGCTCGTACGCCCACGCCTCGTTCTACGGCATAGGAGGCATCCTTGACCATGCTGTCTTCAAGTGACCATCCTTCTTGATAAATAGATTGAAAATAAAGATCGGCATTGTCAATGGCACGCCCTTGCAAGTGGCTAAAGACGCGCTCAAGATCGTTGATATCCAGTCCTGTGGGGCCAAGTAATACGTGTTTGGCATGTTGAATAATGTCATTCATTGTTTATGTTTACCTTCTATCATGTTCGTAGCCTAGATGTATCGTAACCTGGATGCCTCGTAGCCTGGATGTAGCGCAGCGGAATCCGGGGAAAAGATCTCGCAGGGTACATTTCCCCGGATTCCGCTGCGCTACATCCAGGCTACGGTACATCCAGGCTACCAATCATCCAGACTACCTTAATTTAACTTTGTCAGCACTGGCTTTGCAAAACTTCCCGTAATGCTATATCGATAAGACGTGATGGCATTGAACACCGGACTCAATACCTTATTCGCCGCCCAGACCACAACGCCAACAACGGGCCCACCCACCAAGGTTGCGGCAACCGGAACACTTGACGTTACATGCGGTGTCACGGTCATTATCATATCATAGGTCTGATCAATTAAATTAAGATTACCACTCATACTAATACCAGCCAATGAGCTCACTACCACACCATTAGTTACGGTTGCAATTCCATTTTTTACCTGAACACTGGCATTTATCTTGGTGAAATTAAATCCATTTTGTACCGAACCTGAAAAAACCGAGCGCAATCTATCCGGCAGGTTTTGCAAACTTAAGGAGGTCAATATACGTCCAAACCCTAATTTAGCATTCGTATCTCCGTTTAATCCCGTAATAAGCCCATCATTTATTTGCACATTAATCGTGCCATTTAGCGCTGCTATATGACACTGATAAGGCGCGCCATTCCAATTCAACACAAAATCAGCCGTCGCATGTTGACTCTGTATATTTGAGGGTAAATCCATATTTTTTAAGGCTTTTGCCACATCACTGCTGGCTAATGAACCCGTCATGGTCGTTTTTGCCGGTGCTAACCACTGCGTTTTTAACTGTCCGCTAAGCGCTGCTCCCTGGCTTACTTGCGTATCAATATGCGCCCCATTTTGGATAGGCATTATCGTGCCATTCAATTGCCCTAATACATAATTGCCATAACGAAAATCAGCCAATGAATATGTCACTTTGGGCAAACGAGTTGGATCCACTGTTGTGCTGCTCACGGTAGAAGACATCGCATTTGCTGCAATATAAAGGCGTTGCATTTGTATACTGAGCATTTGCCCCGGTTGCCATTGCAAAGGCAAACTCACTGACCCTTGAATATCCGGTAATTGTAGCGTCAACATGAATCGATTATCGGGCTGAAGCTGACCACTCAATTGCTTACCATACTGAAATGATAAGGCTTGGAGTGTAGGCGCTAAATAATTACCCTTGAGGACTGTTGGCACCGATTGCGTCGCCGCTTTTTTTAATGAAAGAGGTAAGTTAAGCGTAATACCTTGCAAATTTGAATGAACGAAAAAATTAACCGCTCTATTTTTTCCAATCTCAAGCCCCAGCGTAATGGGGGAGGTACCTGTTGCCATTGCATTAAACGGCCAATTATACTGAGTTTGTAAAGCCGATAAATCAAGTACCGTAGAAATCCCTATTTCCGTTTGCTGCTGATTAGTAGCTGAAGGCGGAGAAATAGCAATCGTCAATGCTTGACCAAAGGCAGTGCCCACAATCTTTGGCGCCGTTACGCCTTGTTGGTTGAATTGCGCTGTGCCTTGCAGATCATGCAATATAAAAGACCAGGAAGGAAAGGTAAGATTAACGCCTTGTAAATTAAGTGTCCCCTTTACCGAGGGTGTTATATTGTTTACTGGAGAAAGAGGAAGATCTAGCGACAGATCAAGCCCTATCGGCCCATCGGCTTCCAGATTTTTTGACGCGCCTTGAAAAACATGTTGATACGGTGATTGACGCAAAAAAGCCAAGGCCTGACTTGCATCCCCCTGACCTTCTGCACTCACGTGCAGCACGACTGGCTTTTGATTTCCCATATAAGGAATTTCCGCATCTGCTTTGGTCAAGCTCGCGCCATTTATTTCCCCGCTACTTGCTTGTATAGACATGCGACGACCTGAAAAAAGTAAATGACCAGTTAAATGATGAGCCGTCGGCCAACCCGGAGATAATTGCAATGCAGCTTGATTAACATCCCCTTGAATAATGAACGCGCCATTTCCTTGATCAAAGGGAAATTCACGCAAAGGCCCTTTTAAGATTACGCTAGCGCGACTATCACCGACGCCTAATAGATCCGCATCTAACCAGGCAACCAGTGGTTTTGATAAAATTCCCGTGGGTAAGTAACCATAAATAGCTTGTTTGCTGAGTGCATTCGCATGCGCTTGCGCCTGCAAATTAATGACTGAACTATCATGGTTGTAAGGAACAAATATGCTTAATTGTGCTTTTGCATCACCTTCTACTGTGCTTAACTGCGCATTTGAGGTGCTCAAAAGCAATCCTTGTTTTTGATTATCCCAATTGAGTATTCCACTCCAACTGAGCACGGGCAAAGGATGACGAAAAACGAGGGGAAACGCCGCTATCGAATTTTGCCCTTGCAGTGTTGCGCTACCCTTTTCTTGATTTAATTCCACGTGACCATTCAAATGATTAATGCCCGGGAATTTTTTCCACGGATTAACGGCAAGCTCTTCGATATTTGTTTTTACATTATATAAAAGCGGTGCATTGTCTTTTTTGATAACTTGCCAACTTAAGTCTTGCAAATTTCCCTGCGGTTTCATCGTATTCCAAGCATCCATAAGTACTGGAGGAAAGGGATAATCCAAATGCAATAATGGCGTAAGATGCGGTAACGCAATATGGTCAATATAGCCTTTTACCATAAAATGTTGACTATCCTGATACGACCAAGCAAATGATGTATTATTTTCAACCATCAAAATACCCAACCGATCTATTTGAAAATGTCTCAGCATGATCTTCCACTGGTCTGCGGATGGGTGTTCTAAGCGCAGAATAAACGCAAGCGGCATGGTGCTAAGTCTAACGAAATCAGCATTCCCCTTAAGAAAATGACGTTGCCCAAAATTAAATAAACCCAGATGAATATGATTAATAGAAATAGGTATTCCTGATTGTGGCTGTATTTGAAGGTTAATGTCATTCAAGTCAATACGATCTATCTGAAACAATTGATTCAATATGTCGTTTAAGCTATTTCCACTCTTTGAATAATGAACATCAAAGCCATTCACTTGCCACTGCTCATCCACGTCTTGTTTAATTAACAGCGAGCTGCCTTTAATCGATACGCTTCCCCATTCAAGCCGCCAATGAAAAAGTGATCTCATTAAATTTATACCAACATCCATTTCCTGGATGCTTATTTTCTGATAGGAAGATGTCGGCGATTCAACCACAATATCTTGTAAGTTAATCATAGGTTCTAACCAATGCCAACTGCCTTTTACGCGTGCAACGCTCACGGACTGATGTAATTGCGCAGAGGCAAAGGCCGTTATTTTATCGCGATACTGATTTAAAACAGGGGTAAATGCACGAGCAAGCCCAACGAGAATCGCTGAAAGAATCAGAAAAATGATAAAGAAATAAAGGAAAAATCGGCAAAGCCGACGAAAAAAATTACGCTTGTGCGCCATAAGGTTGTCTCACCGTTAAAACAGCTTGCACCCATGGCCATAACAAAAGGCTCGTTAAAATTGAAAAACCATACGCAGCAGATTGCGGCGGCTCTCCAATCAATCCTTGCAGAACCGCGATGATTATTTTATAAATAAAAATTAAAATGCCAACAATAAAGGCTGTTTGCCATACCGGAAAGACAACTAATTGACGCTGCCATTTAGCCATAAGATAACCAACCGCAGCAAGAGCCAAGGCATGTTCACCCAATAAACTTCCATTCAATGCATCAAGCACTAAACCCATGATCCAAGCCGTTCCAACATTTATCGAATCGGGAAACGTCATAATCCAAAATAATACTACCAGCACCACCCACTCAGGGC
>JAIELR010000240.1 GCA_019752835.1 Gammaproteobacteria bacterium
ACATTAGCGCAAAAGAACTGGTTCATCTATATAAAAATGAGGGTTACGACGGAGTAGTAATTACTGATCATTATTTTAATGGTTATTTTGAAGAAGCATTAGCGTGCATTTATAGCGCAGAGCCTTACCTTCTCTCTCTTTCATCCCATATCGCTATAGCGATACATTGTTACTACCATTCATTGATTATGACAAAACTGTATGATCAGAAAGATGAAAAAGTACAAAAAGAGTTTTTAGAAAAATTAAAGGGGAATCTTACCCGCCTGCAACAATGGGCCCAAAATTGCCCAGAAAATTTTCAATACTACTGTACATTAATTGCTGCAGAAATCGCAAAATTGCAGAAAAATAATTTTGAGGCCATTGAGTTATATGATAAAGCCATTGATTTATTAGAAATGACAGAGTTTACCCAAGAAATTGCGCTAGCTAACGAGTTGGCAGCGAATTTTTGGTTGGAAAACGGTAAAAAGAACTATGCCAAGGGGTTGTTATGTACGGCTTATAATTATTATCTTAAGTGGGGTGCGCATTATAAAGTTGTTATTTTAAAAAGCCAATATTCAGATTTATTAGATATTACCACCCTTAATCCAAATAGTAGTTTTGATGTCAGTGGTGAATATACAGTCAGTGCATATAGTTTAAAACTGCTCAATTTATCCAGCATTCTCCAAGCCAGCCAAGCTATTTCTAAAAATATTGATTTAGACAATTTGTTGAATAATATTATGAAAATTGCCATTGAAAATGCTGGTGCACAAAAAGGTACTTTTTTTATTCTTGAGGAAGATAAGCTATTGGTACAAGCTGAATATATGGTGGGCGGAAATATTGACACGCTACAACGATTGTTGATAAATGATTGGACAAATGGTGCAAAATCTATTATTAATTATGTGCAAAGAACATTGCGTCATGTTTTGCTGGGCAATGCAAGTAGCTCACAAATGTTTAATCAAGATCCTTACGTTATTCAGTATCAAGTAAAATCGACACTTTGTTTGCCTATAATTAAAAACAAACAATTAAAAGCCATTCTTTACCTTGAAAATAATTTATCTCCACATGCATTTACTGAGCAACATTTAGAAATGCTACTGTTGCTTATGGGTCAAATGGTGATTTCCCTTGAAAATGCCCATCACTTTGCCAAAGAAATTGCTTTAGCCAGGGAAATAAAAGAAAAAGATCAACAGCGTGAGCTTGCGCTAAGATCAGCCAATATGGGAATCTTCAAGATAATACGATGGTTGTCGATGATCGCTTGTTGACTCTGTATGGTGTGACCAGGAAAAATTTTGAATTTACCTACGAGAATTTTATCACCCTGATTCACCCCGATGACCAAGCAAGTGTGAAGCAAGCCATCGATCGAACATTAGAAGAGGGTGTACCTTTTGAAATTGAATTTCGCGTGATTAAACCGTCTGATCACAGTGTCCACATACTGGCAGGGCGAGCAGATGTGGTGCGCGATCCTCAAGGTCAACCCGAGTTCATGATAGGGGTAAATTGGGATATTACCCAACAAAAACGACTAGAGGAGGATAAGCTTCTAAACGCCGTCTTGAGAGCATCTCAGGCCGTTCAGTCAGGAACATTATTTCGCGAGATGGCCACCATGGGGCAAGATTGGGGTACCGTTAAAAAGGAGCTAGTGATGGGCGAAGAAAGCCCATACCTCAGTGTTATACCTCGTCTAAGTAAAGAAGGTGTTGCATTGGAACACATGAAAGGATTAGTCGAGTACCGTGATATTTTAGATTACGTTATTTATCAGCAAGCAGTTAAAGCCATTTTTCCACCGAGCCATTATGAGGTTGTTTCTGAACTAAAAGACAGTGAAGAAGGATACTCTTTTATTGTCTACAATCGGGCGGATACTTTCAAAAAACCCGATAGCTTTGAAAGGAAACCAGGGCTCGTTGAGTCAGAGGCAAGTTCTGAACGCCCCTGCTGCGAAATTAAGGTGGTCGCCCCTGGTAGTCGTACCTTAACCTCTGACATTGATACGTCGATTTATGTGACAGGTGCTACCGGTGCTCACTCGTTAGACGTCACGTTTGCTGATGTTACGGTGAGAAATAGAGGACCCGACTATAATGGCCGGGTACGCAATCAAGTCATTGCTCATTTTCATCGCATAAGTGAAGAGTTGCATCACATGACATCCAGTATAAGTCGAGATTCTAATGCGTATGCGGATACGATTACCGACGATGAAAAAGAATATCTTAAGTTTAATTTTACACTCGATAATAACCCTATAATCAATGGTCATTTTATTATTCAAGGTCCCCTCTTTTATGCTGAATACAAGCTCACTAAACATTACCAAGAACAAGCGGCCAGTATTATACCCATGCTACGGGCATTAACGGCCGAAGAATGGGTAACGTTTAAAGCTCAAGCCATCAATGAACTTCAAAATAGGCTTAAGTCTATTTATTGTGATAAACGCCATGAAGATTATTTTAGTGTTGCTGAAACAGATTTAAGGCAAATATTTAGCTTGGCTGAAACGTTGCATCAAGAAGCAGAGCAAACCATCAACCACAAAATAGAACAGGCAAAAAAAGAAAGAGCAGAATATTGGGAAAGTTCACCGCTTTGTAAGTCACCTGAACGGCTTGCAATGGACATGAAAATTTCAGCGATGAATAGGCTGTATGTGGATTATTTAGAAAAGGTGATTGACACTAATAATGAAATTATTAACCTAAAACAAAAACAGCAAGATTTAGTTCTTCAGCTTGAAGAGTTACACTCGCATCAGAATGAAATAAATAAAGAATTATCCGATAAAAATACCGAAGAAGAATTTCTACTCACACAACAAACAGGCAATGTATTGACTCAACAAATCAAAACAATCGAGCAACAATTATTGACCCTTCTTAAGCAAAAAGCCCATAAATTTTTACAAAAACAAGCCTTACAGATTAAGGCAAATTTGTTTGCCCACGAAGCGTATATAAATCGTTCAGCAGTTCATCACGTTGTCAATGGCATGCTACTAAATAAGGGCAATATCGCCCTGAGCAAACAAACCATCATGGGCTCAGCGTTACAACAACTTGGTTTTCGTTTGAATCATGCCAATCAATTAAGAGCTGAGCATAAATCAGAAGGCGAAATTGCTTATTATTGCGCCAAATATAGCCATCGTGTGTTTGATTTACTCTTCAACAATAATGAAAGCCCGCTTAGAGAGGTGCCCTATACAGAGGAGCAAATTGAAAATTTGACCAAAGATTCAACGCACAATAGCTTAAATGTTTTAGCGCGCTTAAAAGCAGTTGAATTACAACCTCAGTTTCATCTCTTTTTCACACGGGAAGAATATCAGTTGCTTAATTCAGAAATGAAAATAATGACTGATGTAAAAAAAGGAGATATCTCTACAAGAGAAAAACCCGAAAAAGCCAAAGCATTAATCAAAGAACGTATGTGCTTGATTGATAAGAATGCTTATCCACATATAAAAAATATTACCGATGAGGAACTGCAAGTCTTTACAAAAACCACGGAAAAAAATCTGTTTATATCCGTAGCAATAAAATTGATGGTGGCAGTTTATATCGCCAAACTTGAGCTTAAGAAAGGTTGTCTATGGAGTCAAGTCAGTACTGTGCAACCTTCTTTTTTTTCTTTTATTCATCAGTCTGAAGCGAGTGATGTGGGATATAATTTCAATAATAATAATAGACTAACTTATGGGTTACTAAATAATAGCTTTTTGAAAAATCAGAAAGATAAAGCTAATGATAGTGATACCCATTGTTATGAAAATAATGAGATAAATCAACTAGAGGGTCGGCCGGGATTCTGACGAAAAGGACCATTCTTAGCTCAATTTATATTCAATCTGTAATTTCTCTTTGTCGGGGTCTGAAGCCCAATGGAACGAAAACGTACGCTAAGGAAATTTTTTCTAGTCGGAAGAATAATTCAGCGGTCTCAACTGTCCTTTCATAACTTTATCGGATAAGGTAAATGAATAGTGCCCCAACATATTGATATGCCCATTTACCAATGGCGATAACCTAGCTTCATCCTCTTCCTTTACCTCAAGACATTGTTGACGTAAGTGATCTAATGAAGCTTGGGTATAAATTGTATTCCATAATACTGAGGCATTGGTAACTAATCCTAACGCTCCCAGTTGATCTTCTTGACCCTCACGATATCGCTTGCGAATTTCGCCCCGTTGTCCATGGCAAATGGC
>JAIELR010000078.1 GCA_019752835.1 Gammaproteobacteria bacterium
ATGATGCAGCCGCCACGCCAGATTCGTGACACGCTTTCAAGATTCAGACCGTATTCATATTTATCTGAGGCGACTTTTAAAAGCGCCATGCCTTGGGCATAAGCGATAATCATTGCGGCAAAAAGTGCCTGCTGTAGCTGCGCAAGAAACGTTTCATTGTCAGCTGTAAATTGAGGCAAGGGCCGCTGATAAATATTGCTTGCCTGTTCGCGTTCCGTTATAAATACCGATAAATCGCGCATGCCCACGGCCAAGTCGATAGTGGGGATCGGTACTTGTAGTTCCATTCCGCTTTGCGAGGTCCACATACCAGTGCCAGTTTGTCTGGCTATTCCCAAAATTTCATCGATCAAATTTTTATGGCTCTTCTCATCTATTCTACCAAAAATATGACTGGTAATTTCCAGCAGGTAACTGTTTAGCTCGCCTTTGTTCCATTGGCTGTATATATCGCACAATTGAGTGTTATTCAAGCCCAGGCCGCGTTTCATCACATCATAGGTTTCGGCGATGAGCTGCATCATGGCGTACTCAATACCGTTATGAACCATTTTCACATAATGACCCGCTGATTCTGGCCCAATATAGGCTACACAGGGCTCATTATTCACTTTTGCTGCGATGGCTTCAAACAGCTTTTGGACACGTTGATAGGCTTCTTTAGAACCACCAGGCATGATACTGGGTCCACGACGGGCGCCTTCCTCACCGCCGGAGATGCCCACACCGAGAAATTGAATGCTTTGTTTACTTAGATTACGAGCACGAATATCGGTATCTTTGAAATAGGAGTTGCCCCCGTCAATAATAAGATCGCCAGGTTCTAGGTAGGGCAACAATTCTTTGATCACTTCATCAACAGCTGGACCTGCAGGAATAAGCAACATGATGGCACGTGGACGACGTAATAATCCAATAAAGGTTGGAATGTCGGTTGCGTCATGTACATCATGTCCTTGCGCTTCTTGACGTAGATTTTTCACTTGGACGGGAGCGCGATCATAACCAGCAACTGAAAATCCATGATCAGCCATATTCAATAACAAGTTTCGTCCCATGGTACCCAAACCTATCATGCCAATTTCGCATTGTGGTTTATCCGTCATTATTTTGTTTCCTTGTAATTTCGTAGCCTGGATGTCTCGTAGCCCGGATGAAGTGTAGCCTGGATGAAGCGCAGCGGAATCCGGGGAAGAAGCTCCATCAGGATATACTCCCCGGATTCCGCTGCGCTTCATCCAGGCTACACTTCATCCGGACTACGAACCGGGTTGCGCATGGTTTTTTATACCGCTCTTATAACATCGAATGAGCTCATTCGTTGAGCTATCATGCTTAAGGTCAGGCGTAGTCTTGCTTTCCAACTCAAGGATAATGCGCTGCGCTAGGGTCTTACCGAGTTCGACGCCCCACTCATCAAAGGAATCAATCTGCCAGATGGCCCCGCACGTGAATACGCCATGTTCATAGAGTGCGATGAGCTTACCGAGGGCTGTTGGGGTTAATTTTTCTAACAATAACGTACTTGAGGGCCGGTTGCCCTCGAACGTGCGATGGGGTACTTGCCAAGCGGGGATTCCGTCAGCCAATACCTCCTCTGCCGTTTTGCCAAAGGCCAACGCTTCTGTTTGAGCAAACATATTGGCCATTAGTATATCGTGGTGTTTACCCAGTGGATTGAGTGCCTGAATAAAGCCGATAAAATCGCATGGGATGAGTTTGGTTCCTTGATGAAGTAGTTGATAGAAGGAGTGTTGGCCATTGGTACCCGCTTCTCCCCAATAAATAGGCCCAGTTTGATAATTCACCTCTGAGCCATCTAAGGTAACGTGTTTGCCGTCGCTTTCCATGGTTAATTGTTGCAGATAAGCAGGGAATCGTTTCAGATATTGTTCATAGGGAAGTACGGCTATTGTTTGAGCACCGAAAAAATTATTGTACCAAAGCGTGAGTAATCCCATTAATACAGGTAGGTTTTGTTCAAAAGGCGCAGTGTGGAAATGTTCATCCATTTGGTGGAAGCCATCGAGCATCTCATGAAAATGGTCTGGACCAATAGCAACCATGGTTGATAGACCAATCGCTGAGTCCATGGAGTAGCGTCCGCCGACCCACTCCCAAAATTCAAACATATTGGCGGTATCGATACCAAATTTCGCTACTTCCCCGGTGTTGGTTGAAACAGCGACAAAATGCTTGGCTACTGCGGCGGGATCTTTTAAGGTCTTCAGCACCCAATCACGGGCTGTATGCGCATTAGTGATGGTTTCAAGTGTCGTGAAGGTTTTCGACGAAATGATAAATAAGGTTTCTTCTGGATCAAGGTCGTGAGTGGCTTCAACAAAGTCAGTGCCATCGATGTTAGATACGAAGCGAAAGGTGAGGTCACGTTGGCTATAGTACCGCAACGCTTCATACGCCATCACCGGTCCCAGATCTGAACCACCAATGCCAATATTAATGATATTGCATATAGGCTTACCGGTGTGTCCCCTCCATTGACCATTGCGTATCAAGGTTGCAAAGGTCGCCATTTTATCGAGGACGGCGTAGACTTCCGGCACGACATTTGTACCATCCGTAAAAAGTGTCTCTTTTCTAAGAGCGCGCAATGCCACATGCAGAACCGCTCGTTTCTCGGTAACGTTGATTTTGTCGCCATGAAACATCGCGTCTATGTGAGTTTGCAGGTTAGATTCTCTCGCCAATTGTAGCAATAACGTGAGTGTTTCGTCGGTAATGCGGTGTTTTGAATAATCAAAATAGATCCCTGCTGCTTCAACGGCCAAACGCTCTCCGCGCTTGGGATCTTCTGCAAAAAGGGCGCGTAGATGCAAATGTTTAACTTTCTGATAATGTGCCTCTAGAGCATGCCATGCGGCAAGTTTTGTGAGTTGTGGGGTGTTGGTTGTTGTGTTAGTGCTTAACGTTGTGCTGCTCATGCATTTTCCTTATTTGTATCCTGTTAAATGTCATTCCCCGGATTGCGCTGCGCTGCATCCGGGCTACGAGACATCCAGGCTACGTATTTAAAGTGGCTTTTAATACATCATTGACAATATCTTCAGCCTCTTCCTCAATGTGACGCAGATGATCTTCGCCCTTGAAACTCTCTGCATAAATTTTATAGATATCTTCTGTGCCCGAAGGTCGTATGGCAAACCACCCGTTTTCAGCAACGACTTTCAAACCACCAATGGGTGCGCTGTTGCCAGGTGCTTGGGTAAGTATAGTTTGAATTTTTTCGCCCGCGAGTTCAGTTTGTGTGACTTGCAGCGGTGTAATATTGCCCAGTATTTTTCTTTGCGTTGCATTTGCCGGGGTATCAATACGTTCATAATTAGATACACCGAATGTCTGCTCCAATTCCTGGTATAACTCACCAGGATCGCTCCCCATGCGTGCGGTGATTTCTGCCGCGAGTAAAGCGAGGATGATGCCGTCTTTATCAGTCGTCCATACATTACCATTGAGGCGCAGAAAAGAGGCTCCTGCACTTTCTTCTCCGGCAAAACCCAGTGAGCCATCCAGCAGTCCATCGACAAACCATTTGAAACCAACAGGGACTTCATAAAGCTTGCGACTCAGCTTTACTGCAATGCGATCGATCATTTGACTGCTGACAACAGTCTTACCAATGGCTGCCGATTTGTGCCATTCGGGTCGATGTTGAAACAGGTAAAAAATAGCGACACAAAGATAATGATTGGGTGGCATGAGGCCGTTACTAGCGGTAACGATACCGTGTCGGTCATGGTCAGTATCGCAAGCAAGGGTAATATCAAAGTGATTTTTTTGTTCAATTACTCTTTCCATGGCATAGCAAGAGGAAGGATCCATGCGTATTTGACCGTCCCAATCCACTGTCATAAAACGAAATGTTGGATCGACGGCCTTATTGATCACCGTAAGATTTAAGCCATAGCGCTCGGCAATAGGGCCCCAATAGTGAACGCCAGCTCCGCCCAGTGGATCAACTGCAATATGGATATTTTTATCGCGAATGATTGACATATCGATCACATTTTCAAGATCATTCACGTAAGCGTTGAGGTAGTCGTATTCGCGGGTGGTCGCCGTACGGAGTGCTCGCTCAAAGGGAATTCTCTTCACACCGTTGAGGTGACGTTCAAGTAATTCATTTGCTTT
>JAIELR010000121.1 GCA_019752835.1 Gammaproteobacteria bacterium
TATGTTGCTGCCTTGGATACCACAACATAGCCGCTAACATAAAGGCCGGATTAACGCCTTTATTTTCAGCGATACGATCATCGCTGTTACGTAGCATCGTTAGCAGAAAGCGGTCTACTTCTTGATGAAGATTGACATCCTGCAAGACCTGTTCGGTTAAGGGAAATAGGTAGGTTAAGAGATTATATTGGCGCAATAAACTAAAGGTAACAGCACCGCATCCCCCCGACAACAGCTTGAGCACCTCATCAAATAAACGTGCAGGCGCCACATGAGCAAGCAAATTTGCAGTCGCAGGAATAGCTTCTTCGGTAGCCGATTCAATACGAAAGCCTAATTTTGCGGCAAAACGAATGGCGCGCAAAATACGAACAGGATCTTCACGAAATCGGGTCAGTGGCTCGCCAATAATGCGTAAAACACCCGCTTTCAAATCTTGCATACCGCCCACAAAATCAATGACAGAAAAATCGGCAATATTGTAATACAGCGCATTCACCGTAAAATCGCGCCGGATCACATCCTCCGCGATAGAGCCGAATTGATTATCGCGCATCAACATGCCATGCTCATTGATGCGTGCATCTTCATCGACAACAAAACCGCCTTGCCGAAAGGTTGCCACCTCAATAATTTCACGATAAAACCGCACATGAACAAGCCGGAAACGACGTCCAATTAAGATAGCCCCTCTAAACAAGGCATGGACTTGCTCCGGTTCTGCGTTAGTCGCCACATCAAAATCTTTCGGCTCACGCCCTAATAACAAATCCCGAACACAACCGCCCACCAAGTAGGCTTCATAGCCCGACTCACGCAGCCGGTAAAGCACTTTTAAGGCATTAGAGCTAATTTGTTTACGCGAAACGGTATGCCCATCGCGTGAAATAACAATAGGAGTGTCGAGGGAGCAAGAGGTAGCTGCCGATTTTCTAGCAAATACTTTTTTAAACAATGAGCGTAACGGTAATATCATGGTACCTTTGAGCATAAATTTAGCGCAATTTTAAGTTTTATTGATTATATCATATATACCTTTCATACTCCAAGACGCAAAGTTATCTGTGAGAAACTACACTAAGCTATAAAGTTCTCTTTATTCTTTTATAAACATCATTGTCATTTCGCTTCCCAATCAGGACAATTGTCACTAAATCTTTTTCTTGTTCATATTTAAAAATAATCCGGTATTCTCCCACATCACCCCTGAAATAAGGCGGATATCCTATCAAAGGTGAGCAGTCATGGGGAAGTGGAGTTTTTATCATTGAAAAAATATAATCACCGATTTGCTTTGCGTGCTTAGGAGGTAACTTTGCAATAAACTTAGTAACGCGAACCGCAATGGATAATTTAGCCATTCCTTATGCTCTCTAAAAACTTTAGAGACTCTTCGTTGTTTAAGCATGGCTCATTTTCAACCTCAATGGCTTTCTCACCCCAATAGGCGTCTTCCAGCTTTACAAAATAGTTATAATCAACGAGCACGGCAGTACTCTTTCCTGATCTCTCAATAACGATTGGCTCTTGCATAGCTTTGACCACATAACTTCCTGAGTGTCTACTTAACTCAGTTGCACTAATAATCATAATTTCCCCCTCATGCTAGAATATGTATTTTCAGTATATTACATAATTTATGTAATTACAACCTTATTTAAAAGCGATATGGATTGTAATCAACGTCATTATCATATACCCGTAGCGTTTGATTTTTAGGTACTTCTACTATGCTATTCAAACTCATCTGACATAAAACGAGCCACTTCATCTTCATAAACCTTTTCTAATTTCGAGGAGAAAGATTAAATTTACTGTCCTTAAAATCCCTCTCAAGCGCTGATTCCTTCTCAACTCGCTGACAAGTGATACCATTTTGCGCGACTTGTTTGGCTTTATGAGCAAAAAACGTGCTGCCTACGCTGAGACTTACGCCAATCGCCCCACCCATAAGAGCGCCTGCAACGAGCCAAAAAGGTAGACCAACGACGCCGGTAGCTAGGCCAGTGATAAAACCAGCAACCAGACCTTCAAAAATGCCAAGACAAACTGGTGATGTGATGGCGAGCG
The DNA here is from genome assembly GCA_019752835.1 of Gammaproteobacteria bacterium. Next base: position 2,071 of record JAIELR010000121.1, read on the forward strand.
TAGTTGCGGTGTAAAAAACGCCTTGTCGCATAAACGCCATGGCGCTATATTGGTTTTCTGCAATTTTTTTCTTGGCCTTTTGAGAAACGACGTTAATAGCGGTTATTGCGGTATTAAGCGAGTGTTGACTCGTTGTGTATAATGCGGCTCGTCGCTCAGCAATAGCCGTTTTTTGCGTGATATACCCTTGGGTGAGTTTATTGACTTTGCACTCAATCTCAGCCGTTTGCTCCTTCGTTGGCGGGATGAAAAACCGCGTTTCGCCAACCCAGCCCTTCGCTCGGTGAGGACAAGGCGTTTGCGCATCGGGTGGCGCAAATGACGCGTTGAGAGGCTTCAAGGCGGTAACAAAATTTTTATGCGCCGTGATGGCTTCACTCTCAAGCTCGCCAAGTTCTGTTTTTAATGAACTCTGTAAGCTCTGATGAATGTCACGAAGACGATTTAAATAGCCTTCTTTTTCATCATCGCCCAGCGCAAAATCAGGGCTGCTTAGAATCTCTCGCCTCGTTTCGGTCAGGCATTGTTGGTATAGTGTAAAAGTACGTCGTATCGGCTGTTCGTTGATATCTTGAGGTATAGGCGCAATATCAGCATTGAGCGTATCGTCAATTCGAGCCGTTAATTGTGCACGTTTTTTAGGCAGGGCTTTTTGCTCACAAAACGTCAGGTCGTGTTCAATGTTGATTAGAATTGTATCGATATGCGTTAATTGAAGACCCTGGTTGTGATTAATTTTTTGTGTTACTGCCTCAAAAAATTGTATAGCCCCCGCTGCCGATGCGTTTTTTTCCCAGTCATCGTAGCCGTCTGTGGGCAAACCGTTACTAAACATCGACATCGATGTGCGCGTATAATCGCTCATTTCGTGCTGTAATTTTGCGATTGCTGCTTGTTTTGCAATATTCGCTTCATTAACATTATCGTTAAAGTCATTCATTTGCTGTTGATAATGATTAAAAGTGCCCTCAGCACAGCGAAGAGTAGGCACTGGCTGTGCCTCAAGATGTTCGTGCGCGGTAACCAGTGCCTTTTTTAAGTCTTTTTTCGCTGTTATGGCTTGCTGATAACTGATGCCACTGTTATGAATATGTTGTTTTTTGTGCTTTAGCGCGTCAATTTCCTCATCCAGTGCACATATGGCTTGATTAATAGGTCGCTCATTAAACTCGGCATCGTTGTCATACGCCCTTATCTTGGCGACTTTTTCGTCTGCCTCACTTTTTCGCAAGACTAAACGGTCTTTAGCTTGCATGAGTGTTTGAATACTGATATTAATCGTCTCTTCAAGCATGGGGAGCAAGCTAATAAGTTGTTGTTCGTCTTGGTGGGCACTCTCAGCCTCTTTTGCAACCGCTGTCCACCCGGCAGAAAACGTATTTTTTTGCTCGACTAATGCGGCTACCATTTGTTGCTTATGACACATCAAGGCATCCAACTTAGCTTGAAAAACAGCGATGAACGCGTTACACGTTTTTATAGGCGCATACCCTTCTTCGAGTCTTGTCTCCTCAAGGCGGATAATATCCAGGTTGATAACGCCACATTGCTTCGTTAATTGGATGAGCAGTGATTTTTTTTGCTCAACCAGGGCCGCCAGCGCGATGGCCACGGCTGCTTTTTGCTGCTTTTTTTGTTTTTTAAGGTGAGGCAATATTGTTTTTTGCCCCGCTTCATAAATCGCCCATGCTTGAACAAGTGCCGTTTGCTTTTTTTCCGCACTGTCTACTAATACATTGAGTGCATTGAGGTTCTTATCAATGATATTCTTAGCTTGCTTTAAGTCCTTAATAAAACCGGCGATTTTGAGCGTTCGATGTGGGCCATCTTGATTTTTAAAATTTATAGACAGTTTATCCTTTCGAACCTTCACTAAGTCTATCTTATAATTAAGCGCATCAATTGAAAGCGATTGGTCTACATTGTCAAAGCCCTTCACGTCATCAAATTGACGACACACTAACGCAGCGGCATCGAGCGCTAACAACGTCGCTTTTTCAGCACTGGGTGTTTGGTTTAACAAGTCATGGGTTGATTGCCGAAGTGCTAT
>JAIELR010000073.1 GCA_019752835.1 Gammaproteobacteria bacterium
AAGCATCGGCCAGACCGTGAAGATCGCCCACGTGGACCAAGGGCGCGATTCGCTGGAAGCCAACAAGACCGTGTTCGATGCCATCTCCGGCGGCAACGATATTTTGACCGTGGGCAAATACGAAACCCCGGCGCGCGCCTACATTGGCCGCTTCAACTTCAAAGGCTCGGATCAAGGCAAACTCGTCGGCCAACTCTCCGGCGGTGAGCGCGGCCGTCTGCACTTGGCGCAAACGCTCATCTCCGGCGGCAACGTGCTGCTGCTCGACGAACCCTCCAACGACCTCGACGTGGAAACCCTGCGCGCCCTCGAAGACGCGCTGCTTGAGTTTGCCGGCTGCGTCGCCGTCATCTCCCACGACCGCTGGTTCCTCGACCGTATCGCCACCCACATCTTGGCTTGCGAAGGCGATTCCAAGTGGACGTTCTTTGACGGCAACTATCAGGAATATGAGGCGGATAAGAAGAAGCGTTTGGGTGAAGAAGGCGCGAAGCCTAAGCGAATTCGGTATAAGCCGATTAGCCGCTAGTTAGAACTAAGAGAAATTAGCAAATGAGCCATCCACTTACATCAGACACTCTCCAATCGAAATTGGATGAGTTGTTTGAAATGGAGCGTTTGGCTTTGGAGCGTTTGATAGCGAGTGGTGCTTACCTATTTTTGGATGCAACTTCTCCAAATCAACCAAGAAGAAAATGCGAATCGATAAATGGGGATCATTCAGTTTATCGCGTAGATATTAAAGGGGTTCAAATCTATCTGGATGAGATGGATCGGGTTGCCGAACGTTTTAGTAACCTAAATTTAAATGGCTATTTCCCTTCTGAAAATGAAATTCCGCACCCGAAGGCGGATCTTCGTTTTTTGGAAATAGTGGGGGAAAATGATTTTCCACTCGAGTGCGATGAGATGTGGAAGCTGACATCAAGATCCTCAATTGATCTGTTTCATACCAAATTTACTAGTCCCACAATCCTCTTCTTTGAGGGGCGCAATAACTTACTGAGTATGAATGGCGTTCATAGTCTTAAGTCTTTTGAAATTTTGGTTAACGATTCCTTGCATATCGACATTGATCTAACGCATGCAAGATTTGATGGTGAACTTATTATTGGATCTCACCCAGCAAGAACAGGGCGGGCTTCTGTTACTTTCAATTCAAGCTCAGCAGATATTTGTCGGTTCTTGTGTGGAAGGCTGACATTTAATACTCCAAAATTTACTGGGACTAGCTTTAGAGATAAGGCTGAATTTCATAACATTTCATTTGAGGAATATGCAGACTTTCGTAGAGTAAAACTTAGCAATGGAGCTTTATTCGATAGATGCGATTTCTCAAGGGCGCCAGATTTTCATGACGCTGAGTTGCACCAAAATACTGTTTTCCAAAAATGTAATTTCGAAACTAAAAAGTGTTCGGTTGTTGATGTGTCCAGTTTCCGTTTATTAAAAGTACATTACGGAAAAATGCGAGATACAAAACATGAATTGAACTTTTATGCATTGGAACATCGAGCAGAACGAATAAGCACAAAAAACGGAATTATGGTGTCGATCCTTTCTTGGCTGTATGACGAGGTGTCAGAATACGGTGCATCCATTGAAAAGACTGTTTTTACATTCATTTATTGGAATCTGGATTTTTTTCTAATATTTTTATGGGTTACATCCTCGCAGAGAGATAGTCAATTAATTAAAGTAAGCAATGAGACGTTAAGCACTTATCCCGCTTTAATGCTTACGTTCCAAAATATCTTTAATCCACTTGCTCTTTTTTCGGGAAAGTCATTGGTCAGTGTGAATAACCTTGCGGTATATATGGCATCACTTCTTCAGGGCTTAGGGTCAATTGCCATATTGGCTCTCATGTTGTTTGCCATTAGGGGGAGGTTTCGTAAAGGTAGTAGCTCTGAGAGTTAATAGCCAATATGGTTAGCATCGCAATAGTTTGTAAAAAATCACAATGAAAATTTCCCTCCCCTCTCTCTTTCTCATACTGCTTACCGCACTCCCGCTCACCGTCGCTGCGGCAGAGCCCGAGGTGATCTACTGGAACTCGGATGCGGGCAAGGCGTTGCGCGCCAGGATTGCGCCCGATGAAGATTACTGGCAGCTCATTCCCTGGTTCACGGAGCAGGTGAACCAGACCTATTGCGGTGTGGCCAGTGCGGTGACGGTGCTGAATGCGATGCCGATCAAGAAGCCGGTCGATCCCATCTATGCGCCGCATGCCTATTTCACGCAAAGCAATTTCTTTACGCCGGAGGTGGTGAAGGTCATCAGTCCGCAGACGGTGCGCAATCAGGGCATGACCCGCGATGAGATGGTGAAGACGCTGATGCGGCATGGCGTCAAGGCGACGACGGTTGCGGGCGATAGCGTGGATGAGTCTGCGCTGCGTGCGCTGGTGCAGAAGGCGATGGGCGATGACGGGCAGTTTGTGCTGGTGAACTTTTTGCGCGAGTCCTTGGGGCAGGCAGGCGGGGGACATTGGTCGGTGTTGGCGGCCTATGATGCGCAATCGGATCGGGCGCTGATCCTCGATGTGTCGAAGTATATGTACGCCCCGGAGTGGGTTGCTATCCCTACACTACGCAAGGCGATAGACACGCTGGATACCACCAGCAACAAGGCGCGGGGGCTGGTGTTTGTATCGCAATAGGGGGGCGTTGCAATAAGAGACCTCATTCCAATTCTATTTCAATACTTGAATTTCCCCCCTTCTCCCGCAGGCGGGAGAAGGGTTGGGGATGAGGGGTTGTGAGCTGAATCAAAACGGTGTTCAACTCAAGGCCCCTCACCCTAACCCTCTCCCGCCTGCGGGAGAGGGAATGCCGCCAATTCACTATTGATTTAGAAATGGGATCAGGGGCAGCATCGCTAGCACTCTTGAATTGAATTTGCCTGTCTATACCACCAGGTGATATATTGCAATTGCTCTGGAAAGGAACGCGATGTCAGTTTTCAAAACGAAGCTGTTCCAAGATTGGCAGAAAAAGGAAGACATCGCGGATAAGTCGCTTTGTGCTGCTGTTGATGAAATGTCCAGAGGCTTGATTGATGCGACGCTGGGCGGCGGTCTTGTGAAGAAACGTATCGCGCGTCCGGGAGCCGGTAAGAGTTCCGGCTACAGAACATTGTTGGCTACCAATAAAAATGACAAATGGTTTTTTGTGTACGGTTTCGCAAAGAATGAGCGGGACAATATTGAGAATCAGGAAATGTTGGCGTTGAAGCGATTGGCGGCAGTACTGTTGGGGATGGATGCAACTGCAATCAACCAACTGCTTGCGGATAAAGAGTTGAAGGAGATGTGTAAAAATGAAAAGTAAAATCCTTGATGCGGTACACCAAACTGCCACCGGATTGCACAAATCCGGCACGATTACAGATGTGACGATGCGCGAATTCGACAAGCTCTGTCTTCAGCCCGTGCATGTCTTGCAGCCAGCGCAAATTAAAAAATTGCGCGAGAAGGCCAAGATCAGCCAAGCCGTATTTGCCGCATATCTGAATACAAGTGTATCAACTGTGCAGAAGTGGGAGATCGGCGAGAAAAAACCAAGCGGCATTGCGCTCAAGTTGCTGAATATCGTGGAGCGTAATGGCTTGGATGTTTTGGTTTAGCCGATGTCGACGATACCAATGATGAAAAAGCTCCTGATGTCCTTTGCGTTGTTGCTGACAGGTTGTGTCGGTCTCCCCGAAAACGTTAAACCTGTTAATCATTTCAATTCGGATAAGTACCTCGGCAAATGGTTTGAGGTCGCAAGGCTGGATCATTCATTTGAGCGCGGTCTCTCCAATGTAAGCGCCAGTTACAGTCTGCGCGATGACGGCGGCATTCGTGTGATCAATCGCGGTTACGATACGCAAAAGCAGAAGTGGAAAGAAGCCGAGGGCAAGGCCTATTTCGTGAATGGCAGCGACCAAGGTTATCTGAAGGTGTCTTTCTTTGGCCCGTTTTATGGTGCTTATATCGTGGTTGAGCTGGATCATGAGTATTACCAATATTCATTGGTCAGCGGGCCTGATAAATCCTATTTGTGGATTTTGTCGCGCACACCTCAGTTGGCGTCAGACCTGTTGGCTGCGGCCTTGGCATCCG
>JAIELR010000183.1 GCA_019752835.1 Gammaproteobacteria bacterium
ATTGAATCGCGTAGTGAGCAAAATGATGAAGCGGAAAATGAGGGGATGTTTGCATCGAATAACTTTGTGGAAATAACAGGAGATAATGAAGGTATACCAAAAATGTCAGATTTAACGCAAAGTAATTTACTTCATTTTTCACCTAAAAATAAGAGGGGTTCTCCACCAGTATCTGTTTTAAATCAGAGTTCGAATTTTAATCCTCCTTAAATGGAATTAAACCGTTATGTATTCACCCTTCTCTGAAATCATTCAACCATTTATCACGTTTGTTGATGCACACCAATGGATTTTGGCCGCGCGGCAATTAGAGACGCTCAAAATTTCTGAGTTTTCTTTTGCGCAAGGTGACGATAGTCTCGACTTCTTAGATGCGTTAGAGCGTTATGTGTCACACATGCTTAATGAACAGCAAAAACCGCTGGATTATTTGAAAACCTTGGAAGGTATCACGCTTCGTCCCATTGTATTATTTTCCTTTCTTGCTTTTTCTGATCCAGCACCTTGCGAGCGATATTGCCATTTTTTTGCGTTACATTATCTTGACTTAGATGATCGCTCAGAAGCATTACACTTAATTAGCAGTGCTGGATTTTCGCACAATTTGCAGCCTAAAAAGCTTTCTGATCGATTAACCCATTTATTGGCTCATCTAGAAGGCCTGTTTCGTACAGATATTTTTGAAGCCAGTTTGCGGCCGCTTTCTGATCCTGAGCAAGCGCAATTGTTATTTGATCAACGCGCTTCTTTTTTTGATATGATGACGTTTTTAGATCCCCGGAGCAAAATAGTTCGACAATTCAGGGATTGTTGGGAACGTCTTGATCTTCATTTGCAAGATATTGTCGATGCCGCATTAACAAAAGCTTTTCAGCAGATGGATGCTGATGCGTATTTAAGCTATGCAGAAACACTCTTACCATTAAGTCAATGTTGGGAAGCCTTTGCCGTTTTGGAGGGGACAAGTAACGATAAAAAAAATAATTTTCTAGTTAAGGCACATTTTTATGTGCATAAAATAGAGATATATGGACGCCAACTGCAAAAACGTTTTATAAATGGGGTATTGCCAGAAGAGCTGATTTTGCTTGATGAAAAAATACGTATACTCTCCGAGCGTCAAGCAAAATATAGCCAAATATGTCTTGGTATTATTAAACCAGAACCTTTTCCTCGCAGTGCTGGCAAGTGGACTCAATACCGAAATGAGCTGAGTGCATGGCGTGAGGAGCTGTCTCTCGAGGGGGCGCCAAAAACCTGGAATACTGAAGCGTTGCGTACACAGTTACAAGAAATCACCGCCTGGAGGACGGGTTTTGTTCAACGCATTTTTGAAGACGGAAAGGCTTTATTGAGTAACCCGCCTGCAGGGCTGGAGTATGCTTTTTTAGCTTATGGTTCTACGGCGGTTGATGCCGCATTACCGTATTCTGATGTTGAATTATTTTTGATTGTCAACGAAAAAACACCCGAGGGTCTGGCCTATCTAGAACGACTTTTAACGTGGGTGCATGATGCTATTGCAAGTTTTGGTGAAGGCGGTGGCCAAGGTGTCGTCGGTGGCGTTGAGGGCTTACATATTGATATGCCTAACCTTCATGATATGACTCATGCAGCAACGACCATTCCTGACTTAATTCAGCATTGGCGTAATTTTAAAGGGGTAGGACAAACCATCATGCTTGACCCCTGTACCGGTCCTGGTGTTTTTATTCATGGAAGTCTTGAGGTCCAAGAAAAAATTTTAACCCCCTATCAAGATGCATGCAAAGTCTTTTTAGATGAAACGTGGCAAACAGGACCGCTTCGTCATCGAGAGCAATATAGCTTATCGCTGCTGGAGAATGATTTAAACGACGCAAAAAACGTCTTTTACAAACCGAGGCCTAATGATATTTCTTTGAAACAAATAAGCAGTGTAATTCTCTATATTTTAAAAAATTGGTCAGTGTACGCGGGTGTTCCTGTCATGCCGCTATCATCGATTGCAGAGCATTGGATAGCGCGAGGCTTAGATAGGGGGTTAGCCACGGCTGTAATGGACAGCTTTTACCGCATTCAAGGCCTTCGTTTGCAAAATGAACTCAGTCAACACCGTGCAATTGCTGAATTTTCCTTACAAGAAAATAAAAATGCATTGAATTTATGCCGATATTTAAAAGATTTTAATTTCGAGGCCGGGAGTTGGAGTGCTGCACGTTGTGAGGAGATTAAGAAACAGGGTAATAATATTCCTCTCGCTCTTGATATTATTGATGATGTGCTAGAATCTTTCTGCAATATTTTGTCGACAGTCATGCGCCCCCATACATGGACACAAGCAATACCTCCTAAAGGACGGACGAGTTTCCTTCGAGAATATACTGAGCAAGCTGAAAAATTATTTCGGGGATTACAAGTAAAAAATGCAGATGTTTCTCGGTTTCAATTGTCGTGGGTAAGTGTTCAAAAAAAGCAAATTATCAACCATACTTTCGACCTGGATTCCGATTTAAATTCGTGTTTATTAACACCGGATGGCAAAAATTGGCGTCAACAAACAGAGTATGAGCACGGTAATCACGTCGTTTTTCGAGTTAAGCATGGCCACAGCAATCTCCATTTTAAATTAGCGTCTAATTTTCCCGCCTTAGATTTGGCAGGGTATGTGTTTAAAGCCTTATTAACTGATGAAGTATTGCCGGTCTATATTGGAAAACTGAGCGATAAAACTGGACAGTTATTACCTGAGGTAGTGACGATAACCCCGACCTTACCTTATCAGAATGTTGCAGAGGCAATGGTAGAATCTACTTGGTCTGAAAAACAAATAGATCCGTATTATTTTAATTTATACACCGTATTAGCCGGACTATTGAATCCCTTTGATGCAAAGCCCAATAACCATATATGGGTTCCCTTGTTCAATGAAGAGGGCCAAGTGCGTTATGCCATGGTCGATGTCGATAATGAACAAATTTTTCAAGCGGCGGTAGTTCGAAAAGACAAAAAAATAACATTGCAAAGTAAAAGTCTCTATTTCTGTTTTGACCGTCTAAAAGGACCGGTACATCCACGTATTATGAATCTATTTTTGAATTTGAACCCATATGAATTATTAAAAGAGTGGCTAAGCCTATTGGACATTTTTGATCAAGGATTGCAAACCTTATTTAAAGGAGATATTAAGCGATTTCATGAACGAAAAGGCGCTAAAAAAACTACAATTCTCATTTTGTTAGAGGAAGAAACCGTTTGTGATTTATGGGATAAATTAAACCGCTTACAGGAATGTTTTGCACGAAAGCAACAACAGCAAGATCTTCCTCTTTCTCATCTTGATGTGTTGCATCATTTAGAGCCCGTGATGAAGGGGCGATATCAAGATTTCTTAACGCCGAAAATCCTGCACCCTGGAAAGCGATTTTTTACCTTGAATAAATACGCCTATTCGCAAACAATAGCATTTAGCGCAAAATCAGCAGTAGATGCCTCACAGATGTCCCGCTCAGGGTTACAAAACCATATTCCAACCATGGAGGGCATTTTAAATAGAGGTAAATACAGTCCTCACAAAAATTTAGCCTTTTTAGAGGCTCAACTGGCGAAATACAAATTAAATATTAAGCTCTGTCAAAAAGAAGTTTTAAATGGACAATTTGAGCTTTGGAATAACCACCGCTCGCCGTATTTTCGAGAAAAAGTGGTGAATGGATTAGATTTTAACGCTTTTTCGAAACAAGAAATCACTATTCAAAAATTATTTAAAAAAAGATTGGGCATGACTTCCTTTCGAGTATTAAATTTGTCGCACTGGTCGACGCTCACCGATGATGATATTGAAGAGATGTTATTGAGCTCTTGGCAATTAACGCGTTTGATAGTGAGTAATTGTCCTGGTTTAAGCAGTGAGCTTTTCTTTAAAGTATTGACGGTCAAAGATACCTTGGAAGTGTTGGATATGAGTGAGCATCCAACACTCAAGGCCATTGAGTCAAGTTATTTAACTGAATTATTTTTTTTTTCGGTGAAATTACGTCTTATGATTTTTACTTGTGCTAATGCTACCTACAGGAAAACTGTTAAAGAGGTACTGTACTACTGGCAATAAGATTTGCA
>JAIELR010000111.1 GCA_019752835.1 Gammaproteobacteria bacterium
ATTTTCCTTAAATTCTTATCTCAAGTCGAAGCTAGAATTTGTTTGATTCTTGCCAACTTTCTGTTCTTCATAAGGCTGAAGAAGCTCTGTTTTAGGCGGGTTAATTCGTTAAGATTCTGAAAATTAATGCTATTTTTTGTGGATAATGCATACATGTTTTATCAAATTGTTCGACTAAATACATAGAGTTTTCTTTTAACATAAAATCGTCATAACAAGATTTAAGAGCCTCTATTAAGTTCTTTTTTTCATGTTCGATAGGAACAGGAGCATTATCGTATAACAATGCGTTCTTCAGTGCCTCATCTAAATGCTCAGTGACATGTTTTAGGTATTTGTCAGGAGGTACTGGTAATAAATGATCCGATTTTAAGGTAAATCGTCCTCGACAATGCAGCAAGTCTGCGATTTGCGATGCGCTGTTCAATAGTTCTTTTATAAAGGTCATTTTATGTTCTGGGGACACGATTTAACTCCTTTAAATATATCGTGTTGATAAAATGCAACCTGCATAAGCAGGTTGCAATAGATATTACTTATTAAAAAAGCTCAATGATTGTGATGATTCTTTGGAATTGTTTTTGTCGCTTGCATCACTAGATGAGTTTTCTATACGTATGGAGGGGGGCTGAGCTGGATTAAGCTGCTTAATAATACTGGCTAATTGAGCTTGAAGCAAGCCTAATTGCTGACGCAGCTCTTTATTTTCCAGCCTCATTTCTTGACGAAGTTGAGCTCCAGACCATAGAATATTTTTAATATTATTGTCCATATTTGTTAATTCATGAAAAACCATTTTAGAGAGAAATATACGATTCTCTTTCGTCAATGGACCATGATCATTTTCAGATGGAGGCGTGACCCACATTTTATGTAGTTGTCGTAATCCATTAGTTTCAATTGTTTGCATACAATTTGGTAAGACCGTTGTTTCATTTTCATCACTGATTGTAAATTGCTTCAATAATGCTTGACCATATTGAGCCATCGTATCATTAATAACCTTTGGATATTCACCCGCTTTTAACTTATTAATAAAAATATTAACGGCGAGATTAGTAAACTGTTGTGTTAAGCAATTTACTGCCGCTAAATTCAATATTTCAATCGTTTTTTTAATGTAAATTTCCAATTGAGCACTTACCTCATCAGATAAATCGCCTGATTGCCAATTAGCGATTAACGTTGAGAAAATAATATAATCATCTTGTTTTAAGGCATTTTGACGGAGGTAAACTATTTCGGCGCCTAAAGCACTAGTACCTTTTAAATGTAATGCTCGAATGTCTTTATTGATTTCATCCATGATGACTTCATGGATATTGTTTTGAATAGTTATAGGTAAGGATTTTTGACGAAAACATTGTAATAATGCTTGGGTAGAGTGATTTTTAGCTTTCTCTTCATCTAATGTTTTCTTGATAACGAACTCTAGAGTATCCATTTGCCATTCATTAGAAAGTTGTTGAATAAGGTGTTGATGAATTTCATCAGAGATACCTTTATCTACGTGGGATTCTTGCCAAGCTGTGAATAAGTCGTTGGCATTTTTTTCCATTAGCCCACTGATTACATTGCACAAATCAGCAGATAATAATTTATCTTCTGATGGTTTATTATGATAGAGCTCTCTTAAAACGTCTATAAAATGCGCATCCATTTCGCGAAATGCTGATTCATTTTTAACTAAACCATGTTCATAAGCACGGGTGAAAATTAAAAATGCATGATGCCATCGTTTTAACTGAGCGTTAGCTAAAACAGGATCTAAGGTAGATAGATTAATGCATTTATCGTATGCATCTTTAAGATCACTAACTGTTAATAAATATCCTTTATCTTGGAGCGATTGGTCAGAATGCTCACTTAATAAATCACGAATGGGCAGTAAACTAATACCTTTCGTGCTTATGTTTTCTTTTTTATAATAATCCATTTGTACTTTAATATCACGAATATTATCTTCAATATTTACAAACAAATCGTCACGCAATAAAATTTCTTCAAATACTTTCATTTCATTTCTCCTAAGAATTAATTGAACTTTGTTAATTAGCTGTTAATCGCTAACAAACACAGTTTGACCGATAATAGGAAAAAAGTTATTCCGTAAGAATACGGAGGCGGCCTTTAGTTGAAATCCTGAAAATAACGTGAGAACTTACTGATCAATGCCATTTTATTAATACAGCCTGTTTTGGCTCGTAGCGTTTCTATGTATGTTTCAACGGTGCGGGGCGAAATGCCCATTATTTGTGCCGTTTGTTTAGCGGTTTTACCTTGACAAAGGAAATATAAGCTTTCAATTTCCCTTGCCGAAAAGATTGTTTTTTCTATGTTTAATAGTGTGTTTCTAATATCACTTAGTAAGCTCGACAGTATTGGGCGTAATGTTGGCACTTTAATGCCGAAATTTGCTTTTAAAATATCAAATGCTACGTTTATTGTTTTTTGATGTTTTTCATCGATATTAGTCTGAGAATTAGGATGAAACCAATCCTCTGCCGATAATGATTTAGCAACCCCAACAATGTACTGTTCTTTGGTAAAGTCTTCTGTTCTAAAACATTGGCACCGAAAGTATCTGCTTGTCCCATCTGGATTATCCCATTGATAACAAGCTATGCTTTCTGATGGATTAATATAACCAAGATCGTGCCGGGCTTGGAATTGCTTCAATCCAGCGATCTTATATTCGGGTGTAAGGTAATCAAAGAACATCAGTGGAACCTCAAAACATAACTCTATTTTACGGTTGGTAATGGCTTCATAAGTATGATTAATATAGATTTGTTGGGTCATTTCTTTATTTCTAATCCAAAAAATACAATCTTCAAATTGATTTAATGGAGAAAAAATAGCATTTAATGATGCGTAAGAGCATTTTTTTATATCCCGTATCATAATTTTTTTACCCTGAGTTGCTTAATTTATTAACGCAAATTTAGTTTGTTATGCTTTATTTAAACAATGCTTGTATCTTGTTAATATATCATTAATCATGAAATGACATCAAGGGTTAGTGAAAGACGCCCAAGATCAGACATTATTTATAAAAGAAAGCTATTATTCTCTATAAATGACATCTAACAGCGGCTATTAAGCAGGAAGTTGAAAAATTTAGTGTGGTATTTAGCGCCAGCTAAGGAGTAGCTTGGATGAATGGTTCCCCGGATTCCGCTGCGCTTCATCCAGGCTACCATTTATTCAGGCTACACAATTAACCCCGCAATAACCCGTCGTCCTTCAGCCAATAACAAATTATACGTTCGGGATGCAGCTCCTGTGTCCATAATTTCGATAGCAAATCCACTGTCTGAGATCGTTTTCATTAATTCTCTTGACGGAAATGTGAGTTTTTCACCGGTTCCCAATAAAATGACTTGAGGTTTTTCATCAAGGAGTGGTTGAAGATCAGAGAGGCTAAGCGTTTGCATAGTAGATACAACCCACTCAGTAGGCATTTGACCATACTTGAGAATAACAGAGTGCTCAAAAAATTGATTATTCATTTTGAGTCGACCGCTTTCATAAGCTTGGACGGGTAGTTGATCAGTAAACTGTGTTTGATTTAGCAACATTCTAGTGTCCCCTTAAAACTTGCATACGGATAAATGGGAAGTATATACTATCATACTCTCCGAAAATTGAAGTGCGCAGAGTATATATTCTATTTAAATGCAAGGAACAGGGATGATCTCACTCGCAAAACGACTGCTCGCTTGCTGGCTTGTGTTTATCTTTTCAATAGTTGCTAATGCACAGCCTTATTCGCCTGATGAAACGGCGATATTAGTTAATAATATTATTAAACCCACATTACAGCGCAATCGCGTGCCCGGCGCAGCGCTGGTGTTATATAATCACGGTGTGCCGCAGGCTTTCTATTTTGGCACTGCAACGCATAGTAGCTATAACAAAGTGAATGCCTCCACGGTTTTTGAAGTCGGCTCGGTCACCAAAATTTTTACGAGTTTGTTATTAGGTGATGAGGCTAATCTGGGGCAACTAGATTTGGATGATCCGGCGGTCATGTATCTTCACAATGCGCCTGTCAATAACCGCTTTTTTGACCAAATTACCCTCGTTGA
>JAIELR010000059.1 GCA_019752835.1 Gammaproteobacteria bacterium
TTCTTCCCCGGATTCCGCTGCGCTTCATCCAGGCTACAATACATCCGGGTTACATGGAAGAATTCCATCTGCTCATTAATAAACAATCAAATGAAACCTTCCTCGCTTGGAACAATGAACCCCTTTTAGATATGCATGAACTCAAAATCAAAGGTCAGCATAATGCTTTAAATGCCTTGGCTGTCTTGGCCATTGCCTATCAAGCGGGTTTGCCTATGGCTCCATTGATCCCTGTATTAAAGTCGTTTAAAGGCTTACCGCATCGTTGTGCATGGATCAGAGAATATCAAGGTGTGACTTGGTACAATGATTCCAAAGGAACCAATATAGGCGCCACGGTTGCTGCTATTGCTGGTTTGGGCGCAGCCATTAAGGGTAAAGTGGTTTTATTGGCTGGTGGTCTAGGTAAGGGCGCTGATTTCACAGAATTGCAACCCGTCGTAAAAAAATACGCAAAACACATTATTTTATTTGGACAAGATGGCGCGCTAATCGGCGATGCCTTAAAAGGTATTGTGTCGACTTCGTTTGCTCAGGGCCTTGATGAGGCAGTTCAGCAAGCGGTGAAAATTGCTGAACCTAATGATATTGTATTGCTCTCGCCTGCCTGCGCTAGCTGGGATATGTTTAATAATTTTGAGCATCGAGGTCAGGTTTTTTGCGAATTAGTGCAAGGATTGTAAGTAATGAAGACGGCTCATTCTATGCCTGCTAGGGTCGATCGCGGCTTATTATTGGCTGCAACAGGATTAATTTTAATCGGCTTATTAATGGTTGCTTCTGCATCTATGGCCATTTCAGAGAAACAATTTGGCACTGCATTTCATTATTTATGGCGCCAACTGGGTTTTCTAGGGGTTGGCCTTATTGCCGCTTTTGTCGTAAGTCGATTTTCAACCGAAAAATTTGAACACTATAGCCCTATCTTTTTAATGTTCGCCATTGCTGCGCTTGTTTTGGTACTTGTACCGGGCTTAGGGCGCGAGGTGAATGGAAGTAGACGCTGGCTAGGCGTTGGCTTTTTAGCCATTCAGGTCTCAGAAATTGCTAAATTATTTACTATCCTTTATGTCGCAGGCTATCTTGCGCGCCATCTTGATGAGGTCCGCAAATATTGGCTGGGTTTTATTAAGCCGATGTGTATTTTATTGGTTTTAGCCGTTTTATTGTTGTTGGAGCCCGATTTTGGTTCCACCGTGGTTCTGTCAGCGACTGTGCTCGGTATGTTGTTTCTGGCGGGTGCTCGTTTGCGTATTTTTGCGGTGGTTGTCACAGGGGCTCTCGCTGCTTTTGCCATGCTCGCCATCACCTCACCCTATCGATTGGCTCGATTAACCACCTTTATTAATCCTTGGCAGCATCAATATGGAAGCGGGTATCAATTAACCCAATCACTTATTGCGTTTGGCCGAGGTGGATTGACAGGGGTCGGCCTGGGTAATAGTGTGCAAAAATTATTTTATTTGCCCGAGGCGCATACCGATTTTTTGTTTGCCGTGTTAGCTGAAGAGTTGGGCTTAATCGGTGTTTTACTTGTTATGTTTCTGTTTGCATTGATAGTTTATCGCGGGTTTATGATAGGCCGTGCAGCGTTTAAAAAGCAGTGTTTTTTTAATGCCTATACGGCGTATGGCATTAGTTTGTGGATCGCGTTTCAAGCCTTGATTAATATGGGTGTGAATGCCGGTTTATTACCGACGAAAGGCCTGACCTTGCCGTTGATGAGTTATGGGGGAAGCAGCTTGCTGATCATGTGTATGGCTCTGGCTGTTTTATTTCGAATTGATTTTGAGAACCGTTTTCAATGAAAAAAATTATGATTGCAGCGGGCGGAACTGGCGGACATATTTTCCCGGGTCTTGCTGTCGCTAAGATTTTTCTCGATCAGGGTGATGCCGTTGTTTGGGTGGGCACAAAAAAAGGACTGGAAACCAGACTTGTTCCTGAACAAGGAATACGATTACTGACGATTTCCATGCAGGGTTTACGTGGAAAAGGGATAGCCCGTTTGATTAAGGCACCGCTTCTGATGTTGAGGGCAGTTCATGAAGCCAGATGTTTGATTAAACAAGAATCGCCGGATTTAATTCTGGGGATGGGTGGTTATGTGAGTGCGCCCGTTGGGGTTGCCGCGCGATTATGTGGTGTTCCCTTGGTGATTCATGAGCAAAATGCGATTGCGGGTTTGTCTAATAAGCTTTTATCGAGATTGGCTTACCGGATTTGTGTTTCATTTCCCAATACCTTTCCTGCGTCTGATAAGATTATTTTATCGGGTAATCCAGTGCGGGGGGCGATTGCTGAGGTCAAAAAAGAGGCAAGCAATAACAGTGTATTGAATGTGTTGGTATTAGGCGGTAGTTTGGGAGCAAAGCCGATTAATCAGGTTATTCCGGATCTGTTGATTCGAGCGAATGGAATGTTAAATGTTTGGCATCAGACCGGGGTTGAGGATTTTGAGTCAGTAAAGGCTGCGTATGGGAAAATCTGTGGGGGCGTCATTACCCCTCTCCCCTTGGGGGAGAGGGGTTGGGGAGAGGGGGGTACAGCAATGCTCTATAAAGTCGAACCCTTTATTTCGGACATGGCATCCGCTTATGCCTGGGCCGATATTATAATATGCCGCGCGGGTGCAACAACGGTTGCTGAACTGGCAATATTGGGTTTGTCGGCGATTCTGATTCCATTGCCACATGCCGTGGATGATCACCAGACAGCGAATGCGCGTCATTTGGTTAGACAGGGCTCGGCTGTTATTTTACCCCAAAGTGAGTTATCATCCGAACGTTTGCTTCATGAAATCCATGCATTTTTATTACATCGCAAGGATAATGAGCAATCCATAATTCATGCGCCAGAGCCTAATCATGCCGAGGCGGCATCTAAAGTCGTTCAAGTCTGTAAAGAGGTGATGGCGTGACAAAAGACAGTGTAGGTATGAGCCGTATTTCGCACATCCACTTTATTGGTATAGGTGGTGCGGGGATGGGCGGCATTGCTGAGGTATTACTTAATCAAGGTTTTGTAATCAGTGGTTCTGATATTAAAGAAAATAATTTGACCCAACGTTTACGGCAATTGGGCGCGACGGTTCATATTGGTCACCAGTCTGAGCATGTGTTACGTGCAAATGCGGTGGTTGTTTCAAGTGCTATCCATGAATCAAATCCCGAATTGATTTCCGCTCGTGAAATGCGTTTACCTATCGTACCTCGTGCAGAGATGCTTGCTGAATTAATGCGCTTCAAGCAAGGCATTGCGATTGCCGGTACACATGGAAAAACAACAACCACAAGTTTGATCGCGAGTATTTTAGCGGAAGGGGGCTTGGATCCGACGTTCGTCATCGGTGGCTTGTTAAACAGCGCAGGGACTAATGCGCGTTTAGGGGCGAGCCAATATATTGTCGCTGAAGCCGATGAAAGCGATGCTTCATTTTTATTTTTACATCCAATGATGTCTGTTATTACCAACATCGATATGGATCATATGGCAACGTATCAAGGTGATTTTAATCAACTTAAAGATGCTTTTTTACGCTTTATTCATCAGCTTCCTTTTTATGGCTTAGCTGTTTTGTGTATTGATGATCCCGTTGTTCGGGAAGTCATGACCCAAGTCACTCGCCCCATTATTACCTATGGATTTGATCGAGATGCTGATATTTATGCGGTCGATGTTGAGTATGTTGGAACGCAAATACATTTTAAGGTGATTCGAAAATATCAAAATGATGCGATTGCCATCAGCCTAAATATTCCAGGGCGGCATAATGTACTTAATGCAATGGCTGCGATTGCAATTGCGACCGAAGTAGGTGTTTCCGATGCAGCGATACAAAGTGCATTAAATGGTTTTCAGGGCGTGGGCCGCCGTATGCAAGTTCTGGGGCAGTTTCCTTTTTCAACGGGTGAGGTGTTGATGGTGGATGATTATGGTCATCATCCCACTGAAGTTGCGGCAACCTTGGAAGCAATCCGTAAAGCGTGGCCGACTAAACGCTTGGTGATGGCTTATCAACCGCATCGTTATACACGAACTCATGATTTATTCGATGATTTTGCCCGTGTTTTATCTGAGGTGGATGTTT
>JAIELR010000216.1 GCA_019752835.1 Gammaproteobacteria bacterium
CCCTTGTGTTTCGCCTGCGGCTCAACACCCGGACCTGCGGCTCCTCACGCTCGTCGCACGTCGTGTGCGACTTCGAAAGTCTTTGGATGAGCCATTAATGACAACATCGCAACTTCCCGATTTTAATAAAAATATTAAGTGTGCGAATTTTCAAGAAATAACGAGACATTACTTGGGGAATAGTTACCTTACCAAAAGAGAAATTGAATGCATTAAGTGGTCTATACATGGGAAATCAGCAGAAGAAATTGCCGTAATAGTAAACATCAGTAGGCGAACCGTAGAAACGCATTTAGAAAATATCAAAATAAAATTTAATTGTTATAATAAATTTCAACTGGGATACATAATTGGCCAGCTAGGCATAAATATTGAAAATCTATAATTAAAATAACTAGGGGGAAAAAACGCCTAACGCTTTTGAACAAAAAGTATAACCCGCAATACGCGCTCATGAATATAGTCCGTTTTGGGCATTGGCGCGCGCGGCGAGGAGGCAAGTTCCGCGCCTCAGTAAGTCTGCAATATGCACATTCGTTTAAGCCCCTTGATTAAAGAGAGAGCCGCGAAATAATCATTTTTCTTGCAGACTTATTGAGGGCTACACTTATTTAAAGAAAAGTGAACTCAATCAATACCCCTCTCCAGGATTCAAATTTTATAAAAACTCTTTATAAATCTCAAAAATTTATTTGTTGGTCCCCTGGCCTGCATTTTTAGCCGCTAAACTTCCAGGTGGAATAAGTGATACGGTATTATTTGCCACAGTAGGAGAAACACTGGGAATAACAAAATACGGATCATTTGAAATTGACGGGCTTCCTGCTGGAAACTGCAAGGGGGGTAGATTTTTGCCTTGCATATAGAGTGCGTCGCGATCGGGGAAAAGCCCCGCTTTTTGAGCATAGGATGAGTGTGTCACGCTGGAGCAAGCACTAATATCAATCAACGTTGCCAGCAGCGCTATGCCTTTCACACTATTTTTAATTATTTTCATTCTTTAAAGTCCATCACAGAGTAATTCACTGATTAAAAACAATACCAGCCTGTTCCATCGCCGCTAACACTTCGGGATAATATTTTTCGGTCAATGGTGTCAGTGGTAAACGAATTCCGCTTGAAATTAGCCCCATTTTCATCATGGCCCATTTTAAAGGAATCGGATTGGATTCTACAAAAAGCTTTTGGTGTAAACCATTAAGTTTTGCATTGATCTCTTCGGCCAGTACTTCATTACCTGCAAATATAGCCGCGACCATATCATGCATCAGTCGAGGCGCTATATTCGCGGTGACTGAAATGACGCCCTTGGCACCGTTTAACATAAATTGGCAGGCCGTTGCATCATCACCGCTATATATATCTAATTTGCCGTCACAAAGTGAACGAAGATCAAGTAAACGCTGAAGCTTACCGGTGGCTTCTTTAATACCAACGATATTAGGGAAATCCGCAAGACGCGCTACCGTTTCTGGCAGAATATCGCATGCTGTTCGCGAGGGAACATTATAAAGGATCAAGGGGATAGCTACCGCCTCTGAAATGGCCTTGTAATGCCGAAACAAACCTTCTTGCGTCGGTTTAACATAGGGGGGTGCGTTGATTAAGCAGGCGTCGGCCCCTGCTTCCATCGCTGTTTGCGTTAATTTAATCGCGACGCTGGTGGCTGTTGCGCCGGTACCTGCGACGACGGGAATTCGACCTGCAACTTCACGGACAACATATTGAACCATGTGATGATGTTCTTCATGGGTTAATGTGCCAGATTCGCCTGTTGTTCCAGCGACAATAAGTCCATCGGTTTTATTAGCCAGATGGTAATCGACTAATCGAGTTAAACATTCATAATCCACGTCCCCTTCCGCATCCATGGGAGTGGCTAGGGCAACCATGCTTCCTCTAAACATAACAACTCTCCTTATACCAAAAAAACACTGACATTTTTACTATTGCCCATGTTACACTATCCCCGACATTTACTCAAAAATGGATCTTACACGTAATGAATCAATCGCTTGCATTAACTGTTCTCGCCCAAAACACACCTGATGGGTTTGCCCAACTTACTGAATTCTTAGCCTCACACCACTGTCATATTGAATCAAGCCGTATGCTCCTTCTGAATAATACTGAATTTGCAATGCTGCTCTTGATAGATGGCCCGTGGAATGAATTAGCTAAGCTCGAAACTCGCTTACCTATTTTTGCAACACAACATGATTTACTGATTCAACTCAAGCGAGTCGCTGCACTACAGGAAGAAACTCGCCAATGGATTCCCTATTCTGCTGAATTAATTGCTCGTGATTCCAATGGAATTATTGAAGCCGTGAGCCGTTTTTTTACGGATGAGGGCGCGGTTATTTATGAGAGTTCAGACAATCGCTATAAAACACATGCGACGGGTATTATCATGTACTCACTCTCTTTTCATTTGCTCATTCCTGCAGATACGCAATTATCTGAACTGCGCGAGCGATTTGCAGCGCTTTGCGATTTTTTAAATATTGATGCCTACCTTGAACCCGAACGAATTTGAAGGAGTTTTTTATGATTCGGAGAAACGAACAAACCAAGCGCTTATTTGTCATAGATACTAATGTACTTATGCACGATCCTTCCTCTATTTATCGGTTTGAAGAGCATGATATTTACATCCCGATGGTCGTATTGGAAGAGCTGGATAACAATAAAAAAGGCTTATCCGAAGTTGCACGTAATGTTCGTCAAGTCAGCCGTTATTTTGATGCTATTCTCGCACATGCCAAAGGCGATGAAATTAAAGTGGGTTTGAGCCTCAATCACTTTTCGAAAAAACCTAATGGTCAGCCCCCACATGGTCGCCTGTATTTTCAAAATCACGAATTGACCGCTAAATTACCGCATAGTTTGCCTGGCAATAAGCCCGATAATAGCATCTTAGAAACCATTTTAGCCTTACAAGTCGAACGTCCTGAGCTTGATGTTATTCTTGTTTCAAAAGACATTAATTTGCGAATTAAGGCAACGTTGTTGGGGATCAGCGCAGAAGATTATTTCAATGATAAAGTCATTGATGATATTGAGTTATTACATAAAGGCATGATCTTTCTTGCCGATGATTTCTGGGAAAGCCATGGGAAAAACATGAAGTCCTGGAAAGACAAGGAAAAAACCTTTTATCGCCTAACGGGCGATGATGTGCATGAATGGTATCCCAATATGTTTTTGGCAACTAAGGAGGAAGAGGGTTTTTCGGGGGTAGTCAGAGAAATTCAAGAAAAAGAAGCTTTAATCGAATTAGTCGTCGATTATCGCCATGCGAATAATGCCGTGTGGGGCGTTGTTGCACGTAATCGCGAACAAAATTTTGCGTTGAATTTATTAATGGATCCCAATATTGATTTTGTAAGCTTACAAGGCATTGCTGGCACAGGAAAAACCTTGCTTGCCCTCGCAGCGGGTCTTGCCCAAACCATAGAGAAAAAACGTTATCGAGAAATTATTGTGACTCGCACGACGGTGCCGTTGGGTGAAGATATTGGTTTTTTACCAGGTACTGAAGAAGAAAAAATGACGCCATGGATGGGGGCGCTGATGGATAATTTAGAAGTCTTGCACTGCCATGAAGACTCAGAAACGTGGGAAAAAGATGCAACAAATGACTTGTTACGCAATCGCATCAAAATTCGGTCGATGAATTTTATGCGCGGTCGAACTTTTTTAAATAAATATATTATTATCGATGAGGCTCAAAATCTTTCTTCCAAGCAAATCAAAACGCTTATCACTCGCGCTGGACCGGGAACAAAAATTGTTTGTCTTGGCGATATCAAGCAAATTGATACGCCTTATTTAACGGAAACAAATTCCGGCTTTACTTACGCGGTCGATCGCTTTCGGTCTTGGGAACACAGTGGGCATATTACCTTGATTCGAGGTGAACGTTCACGTCTTGCAGATTTTGCGGCGGAAGAGTTGTAGATAAAAGTATTTACCGTAACCCGGATAGCGCACGAAGGCTGTTGTAGGGGCGGCCCCCCGTGGCCGCCCCTACAACAGCCTTCGTGCGCTATCCGGGCTCTGAGGGATCCCCTGGTATTTTTTA
>JAIELR010000145.1 GCA_019752835.1 Gammaproteobacteria bacterium
AAATATCGCTCATTTTTGCCAGATACCCAGGCATCTTGCGTTATTGTATCCGAAGAAATGGCGGCTAAAAGTCCTTGTGCGGTGTTGATAGTGAAAGACCCCTATCTCGCTTTCGCCAAAACGGCGGCACTTTTTGAGGATAAGCCAGCCATTAATCCAGGGATACATCCACGTGCCACGATAGGTGAGGGATGTGAAATTGATCCTTCGGTGTCGATAGCGGCGAATGTCGTGATTGGTGATGGCGTTAAAATAGGCAAAAACACCGTTATTCAAGCCGGTTGTGTCATCGGGCATAATGTTGAAATTGGCGAAGAAAGCTGGCTCTGGGCCAACGCCACCGTGTATCACGGAACGCGCATCGGCGCACGTGCCATTATTCATAGTGGTGCCGTTTTGGGTTCAGACGGTTTTGGCTTTGCCTTTAATCAAGGCAAATGGCATAAAATTCCCCAAATCGGTAATGTCATTGTGGGTTCCGATGTTGAGATTGGTGCTAACACTGTCATTGACCGTGGTGCTTTAGGTGATACCATTATTGGAAATGGCGTAAAAATGGATAATCATATCCAGGTTGGCCATAACGTCCAAATTGGTGATCATACCGTGATTGCGGCATCGGTGGGCATTTCAGGCAGTACTAAAATTGGAAAATACTGCCGTATTGCGGGAATGGTAGGTATTGCTGGTCATATAGAAATTGCTGATGGTGTTGTGTTGACGCCTATGTCCAGTGTGGCTAAATCCATTGATCAAGCCGCTATTTATTCATCGGGTATTCCTATTGCGCCCATGCATGTGTGGAAAAAAAATATTGCCCGCTTTCAAAATCTCGATGATTATGCTCGCCGCTTGATACAGCTGGAGCGAAAATTAGCCCAACAAGACGAGGAAAATGTAGTATGACTGAGTTATCGATTCAAGAAGTGATGCAATTATTGCCACATCGTTATCCTTTTTTATTAATTGATCGCATTCTGGATTATAAGTTGAAAGAAAGCATTGTCGCGATCAAAAATGTGACAATTAATGAATTCTTTTTTGCGGGTCACTTTCCCCAACGTCCGGTTATGCCTGGCGTATTGATTTTAGAAGCCATGGCGCAAGCCGCTGGCGTGTTAGCTTTTTTATCCCTCGGTGGTGAGCCAACGAGTGACGAAATTTATTATTTTGCGGCGATTGATAATGCTCGCTTTAAACGAGTTGTTGAGCCAGGTGATCAACTACGTATTGAAGTTAAATTATTAAAAGTACGTCGTGATGTTATTAAAGCTGAAGCGATTGCCACCGTTGATGGCGAAATTGCGTGTTCAGCTATTTTGATGAGTGTAAAAAGAGGTGCTAAAGAGTGATACATCCAACAGCAATAATTAGCGAAAAAGCTCGTTTGGCGGACAATATTAGTATCGGTCCATATTCCGTTATCGGTGATGATGTTGAGATAGGGGCGGGCAGTCAAATTGGTCCGCATGTTGTTATTAATGGACCTACTGTGCTGGGTAAAAATACCCGAATATTTCAGTTTGCGTCGATAGGTGAAGATCCCCAAGACTTGAAATTTCACGGGGAGCGCGCGGTGCTTGAGATGGGTGATAATAATACCATACGTGAATTTGTGACGATTAACCGTGGCACCGAAGTCGGTGGCGGCATTACCAAGATAGGAAACAATAATCTATTTATGGCCTATGTTCATATTGCGCATGACTGTATCATTGGTAATAATAATATTTTTGCCAATAATGCCTCTTTGTCGGGCCATGTGATCGTGGGTGATTTTGTGACCATGGGTGGTTTGACAGCTGTGCATCAATTTACTCGCTTAGGCTCTCATAGCTTTATGGCAGGTGGTACGATGACGGCTAAAGATATTTTGCCGTACGTGCTGGTTGCAGGTAATCCAGCAGAGCCTTATGGCCTAAATTCGGTGGGTTTACAACGACGTGGATACAGTTCAGCGGCCTTGATGACGTTGCGTAAAGCCTACAAAATTATCTTTCGTCAAGGTTTGGTTGCAGAAGAGGCGATTGTGCAACTCGTGGCATTAGCCCAAGAATGCCCAGAAGTTCAATTACTTATCGATGGCCTGCAAGCCTCTGAACGAGGTATTGCGCGTGAAACGCGACGTAATGTTGAAGCGATGGAAGACTTGGATTAAGTATTATGAGGTTTTGTATCGTTGCCGGAGAAGCCTCAGGAGATATCCTCGGGGCTGATTTAATCAATGAGCTCAAAAAATACTACCCGGATGCCACCTTTGAAGGCATTGCCGGCCCTCGCATGCAGGCGGCAGGTTGTCGCAGTTTATTTCCAATGGAAACCCTCTCGGTCATGGGTGTCTTTGATGTCGTGATGCATTTGCCCGCTATTTTATCGGTCCATCGACGATTAGTCCGTCATATTAAAAAATCACCACCAACGGTCTATATCGGCATTGATGCCCCCGATACCAATCTGCGTATTGCCAAAAAAATACGATCAACAGGGGCTAAAGTTGTTCATTATGTGAGCCCTTCGGTATGGGCGTGGCGGCAAAACCGTGTTAAATCCATCGCAAAAAATATTGATTTAATGCTAACTCTTTTTCCATTTGAAGCTGATTTTTATCATAAAAATAATGTGCGAACACGTTATGTGGGTCATGTTATGGCCGATAATATCCCCTTACAGCCCGACCAGAAACAGGCCAGAAATGAATTAGGGCTGCCATGCGATAGTCCGATTTTAGCGATATTACCGGGAAGTCGAAAGTCTGAAATTGCTCGTCATGCGCCTATTTTTTTACATACCGCACAAGCGTGTTTCGCTCAGTTGCCGAACTTACAATTTGTGGTGCCTATGGCGAATGCGATGAGAGCTAAACAATTTGAAGCTTTATGGCAAGAAATAGCGCCAGAGTTACCCATTCATGTTCTATTGCAAAATTCAGGATTGGCGCTCACCGCTGCCGATACCGCGTTAACTGTTTCAGGGACTGCGACCTTAGAAGCCATGTTATATAAGCGGAATATGGTGGTCTGTTATAAAATGTCGGCACCAAACTTTGCGATAGCCACGCGTTTCATTCAATTTCGCTATATGGCGTTACCCAATTTGCTTGCCAATAAACGCTTAGTACCTGAGTTTGTACAAGACGATGTTCATCCCGATAATTTAGTCCGACATGTGTTATTTCAACTCACCCAACCGCAAGCTTTTTTACCTGTTTATGAGGAATTTTGTGAAATTCATCGCACTTTAAAACAGGGCGCAAGTGTGGTTGCAGCGGGGGAGATTTGTGAGTTGTTGCGTGATTGACGGACTTGACGCGCACTACTGCGTGGAGGTAAGTCCCGCCCCTCAGTAAGTCTGCAATACGCACATTCGTTTGAGTCCCCTGGTTAAAGAGAAGGCCGCGAAATCATCATTTTTTTTGCAGACTTATTGAGGGCTACGCTTTTTGTTCAAATTTTATAGAAACTCCTTAGCCTCCAAGGAGAAACGAAAGAAAGCCCCGTTTTTCATCGGGGCAAAGTTCTAAAAATTATTATTATTATTCGACCACCCTGGCACATTAGGATTAATTGGCGCAGGATTTCCCTGAGGTCCTTGAGGATTATTATAACGTCTGTGATCAATAAAAAAATTGGGTTGAGACGGGTTATAATTTTCAGACGGATTATTATTAGCAAATACGGCACTACTATAAATATTTGAATTTTCTGTAATGAGCGGTGCACTAACACTTGGATATGCAGGATTATAAGATTGCGAATTATTATAAGCGGGCATATGTGTTGGTACAGGAGAAGGCTGATAATTTAAATAACTATTATTTAAATTAGCGGAATAATAAGCGTTTGAATTGGGCATTACAGGTGCATAAATAGGCTGAGGATATAACCCCTCATGATTTACTGCATTATTATAGAAAAGTGCACTGGGCATAGCTCCAGGCTGTTGCATATTGTTGGGTAAACTAGGCAAGCTAATAGCCAAATTGAGATCGTGAGAACACGTTTCTAGATATTTTAACAAGGCAATCCAATGCTTATCAGCATTGCTCTTTATATTGTGCACATCCTG
>JAIELR010000177.1 GCA_019752835.1 Gammaproteobacteria bacterium
TGAGCGCTTAATGCGCGCTTGTTCAAAAAAGGAATATCGAGGATATTTTTATGAAGAGCAACGCGATCTTGTTTGGAGCTATCAACGGAAAATTTATCCTTTTTTTGCATAATTTGTGGGCTCCATGCCTGTACCAATGGGTGATTTAAATCGATAGGCAGAACTGATCGCCATATCAATCATTTTATGAATAGTGGCAGTATCTGTTTTTACATGAGCTAAGTCGGTCATGATGTCGATAACGAAATCAACTAAGCCTGCTTTATCGCTTTTTGTAAAAAATGTAGTAAAAATTGACTGCAACAAGTAACTTAATGTGGATTTATCCAAACTGATTTGCGATTCAATATCAGTATTGACGACGATATTTTCGCCATAAATTAGCCAAGCAGGAGAGACCTCCAACCATCGAGCAATTCTTTCAAGACTGAGGTAGTCCGGCAAAGAAAGTCCTAGTGTATATTTGCGTGCCATTTGAACGGAACAACCGGCGATCTTGGCAAGTGGTTGTAAAACAACCCCGCCACGCGCGTTCCGTGAGCTTAATCCTTTGGCTTGGAGTAAACCTACCAGCCGCTCGGCAAAGGCCTGGGCAAGTTGTATACGTGAGTCAGTCATGCAATAGCCATTATTTAAAGATAAATACATATTAGTGGCGAGATTATAACATAGGTAGGGCCTCTCATGAAGAACTTGAGGTCGATTGGTCATAAAACCAATTAAGTTAAACTAGTAGTTAAATTAATTAAACCAACGGTTGATTTAATTTTCTTATTTGAGTAATATGTACTTAGAAGCTTCTGTGATTACATTCAAATGGTATTAATGATTAATTTATAAGGATTTTATGATGGGAATGAAAGAAAACTATTTGTTCAATGAGCAAAGTGATATTTCGATGCTTGAATCTGAGTTATCAGA
This sequence comes from Gammaproteobacteria bacterium, assembly GCA_019752835.1. The sequence goes on from JAIELR010000177.1 coordinate 922, forward strand.
GCAAATGACAATGACGCATTCAGTACTAAATGCGCTCTATCTTGAGTTCATGGAGCATATTAAACAGCCAGAGAAGCAACAATTGCTTGTATTATTATTTAAACAGATGAAAGAAGTTCAAGTTTTACATAGTGCGCTATATGAAAAAAATGCAAATATGCCTGAGCAAGGTTTGTTTGTTTTAAATCCTCAGGCAAAAAGTGATGATTTACGCATTGAATTTATGGAATTAATTTATACGCTCAATTCAATTTGTTTGATAACCTATGATGTATTGCTTGATGAGATTAATGATCATTTACTCAATACGCTTTCTGCCTTAATGCGCGCCACGCGAAAAATAGTTCGAATTGCAGAGGAGATTAATTTAAGAGCGCAAACGTTCAAAGGGTTGCCAGAGTTTACTTCGTAAAATGTATCCCCCGCGGTTTGCCGCGGGGGATAATTTTAAAAGCTCGATGCGTTACAAAAAATATAAGAAGTATCTTTTGCAGACTGCAACACCAGTACGGTATTTTTACTTGCAGGATGGATAGCCATGCCACTTAGCGGGAATTGTTTCACCGTAATCAATGACTAAAAAGCGAGTTGATTAGCTGATGTCGGGGCGGTGATGGGTTGGTTGATGTTTGAGCCTGTGAGTTGGTTTGGGAATGTGATTGTTGACGGGCTGCATTTTCCTGTTGTTGCTTTTGCCATTGAGCTTTATCGGCGGCTTCAGTCTGTGCTTCTTCACGTTCCATTTCTTTCTCTTGGGCAATTATTTTGGCTTGTTGAGCCTTATCTTGATTATATTGATCGATTTTCTCTTGAGCTCGTTCATTGAAATTCGCTATATCGCTACTTTCCCTTTGCAACTTATTGAGAAAAATGTATTCATCGTCAAGCGTTTTAATTGATTTACTTTCTTTTTTTATTTCCTCTGTTGACGAGTAGGGTGCGTCAAAGCGAATTTTATCGGCATTTAAAATGAGGCTAATTTTTAAAAACTGATCGTAATTTTTATTGTATTCGATTATCTGTGTTTTTATAGTGTTATGAATTTCCCTTTTTAAATGTAAATGTTGAATCTCATTATACACCATCATCGTAATGGCCATGGAAAGTAAAAAAAGTAACAAGAATCCGAAAAGTTTCATTTCGCCGCGCGTAATTCGTGCACCAGCGGCTTTGGTATCGGGTTTTCCACCCAAAAGATCAGCGTGAAGCTCGTATAAGCTCATGATTATTTACTCCTGTATTCGGGGGCTAGTTTAATGATATCTCGTCGAGGAACTCGTCCGCGTATGATTTGTGCAATAGCTGTATTGGGGCAAGATAATAACGAGTTAATTTCATCTGGATTGATTAAATCACAGGTTCCAATTTTGACTGTGTTAATACGCGCATTATCAAATTCTGCCAATGATTGAGGATCTGTGCTGTTTTTTCCAAGCCCAAGCATACGTAAAAACGAGGAAGACCAACGGCGAATAATTTGCATGGCATCTTGCGCGGTGCTGCTTGCTATTCTTGATGACTGCGGGCGCTGCCTCCGCTGTTTATGCGTTGCCATTGACCATTTATCACCGCCGTTAAAAACATAACGTCCAATATCAGCATAGGAATCAGCCATGCTAGCATGAGTGTCTGGTAAAGACCGCCATATTTTGCCAATCCGCTTTGATACGGTGATATCGCTGCTGGTTGTGCGGCAGGGCAGAGCGATCATATTGGATAAATTACCAACGAGTTGATCCGCATCTTGTTTGCCAAGTGCGCGCTCAAGGCCATCCATATTTTGTGTAGCAAAGCAGCAGTATAATCCTAAAGATCGTGCAATCGGCAGAATATCAAGCTCATGCCTAGTGACAAGATTTTGTATTTCATCGGCAACCAATAGAACGGCTTGCTGATTTTTTTCGTGCCAATCGTCGCCACGGTTCTTGATAGCTGTGTATAAGCGTCGCAATGATAATATGGAAATGAGTGTGCCGCCTTTTCCGTAGCGGGATTCGGGCAGATAGAGCCCCATGTGTTTACCGTGCATCACCTCTTCAATTTGTGCACCATGCGGTTCACTAATCCAGTTAGCCAATTTTTCATTGCCAATAAGTGATAACATCCAAGTTCGAACAATTCCGACTATAGATGCACGAGTTTTTTCAGGCATCGATCGCAATTCTTGCGTAAAATATTCAATCGCTAATAAACGTGCTCCTTGAACATTTTCAGGAACAGTATTGGCGATTTTAATTTGAAAATCCAGGGAGGTGCATAATTTATATAGATTATGGATGGTGTAGGGTTCGTTGCTGTGCTTGAGTAAAACAGCAGCAAAACGAATCATGAGCATGGCTGAATCGTCCCAGAATGGATCAGTAGCGTGTCCTGCAAATACGGCATGAAAGCTGTCTGCCACTTCATCAGGGTCGAGATTTTCAATGGGATTGTACGCATCAGCTTCAGGAGAAATCAATACATAATCAGGGTTAAGATCGTTGACTTCCTTAGGTAGTTCGCCTTTGCCATCCAAAACAAGGAGACCACCTGCACGATGCTCAATCCATTGTCGGATTAATGGACGAATAATTCCCGATGTTTTTCCGGTACCCGTTGCGCCAAAAATCAATAAGTGGGTTGAAAGGTCATTGATGGATAAGCCAAAGGGTAGGTTTGCCTCACTTGGTGCCAAGGGATCGCGCCTTTCATAAAGCAACCCAGTGGTTGTGCCTAGGTGAAGGAATGGAGTGTTGTCTCTAACCGCATTTTCAATTTGTTGTTTTCGTGCCTGTTCTTGCTGTTTGAAATACCCTCTGCTCGCAGTATCCGCTAAATATTCACTGGCGCATTCACTGGAGGCTTCTGCTGCAAGTACAGATCTTGCTCTCAATGGCCCATCAGCAAGACGCTCAATAATTAGCCATGCGCCAAGAATGCAGGCTGGGATGAACCAACCATAGTGGACACTGCACCAAAGTGTTGCACCGATGATTAACCAGGAAAATTGAGTTCTTTTAAGTTGATCGGCAAAAAAAGGAATCTCTAAATCGGCACTTAAAATTTGACCTGCTACACTATCTCCATCAGCATCGGTTACGAGTGTTCGGTAGGCATCACGTAAATCAGCAGGGGTCTCTTTTGGATAAACTCTCAAAAGACA
>JAIELR010000142.1 GCA_019752835.1 Gammaproteobacteria bacterium
TTTGTATCAAGGTGGCGGGCCCTGCGACGGCTAATAAACGATTTTTATAATCCAATAAAGTCGGGGTAACATACCATACTAAAAAAATATCAATAATAATCGCCAGCGTGGCCATCAATAAGCTCGTGCGTAACAAGCTCAAGCGGCTCATTCCACAAGCAATCAGGACGGTCATTTCGCTTTCAGCATACATACGGCCATAGGCCAACAAAAAGCCCATAAAAAGTGACGCGGGTAGGAGTAAGCCTGCGAGCAAAGGGACTTGCATGGCCATAATTTTGAGCACGGTCATACCGCTGATTTTTCCTGATGCGGCGGTTGTCAAATAGCGAACAAATTCATTGCTGATAAAAATTAACAATAATATGCCGAGCACTACGATGAGGGTGCTTAAGACTTCTTTGCATAGGTAACGGGTTATAATCATATTTTCATTTACTCTTCGCACTTCAATTTTCGGCGTTGTTGCTGTTGACTCTTACCGCCGTCATGTACAGGAAGTACACTCGGGCGGTTCGAGTCACCAGCGCCTAGCCGAAAACCGAATTGCTTTGAGTATATACATCTCTGCGTAAATTACATGTAGGGGCAGGCCCCCGTGCCTGTCCAAAGACGGGCAACCACAGGGGGTTGCCCCTACTGCTCTGTCTGAATTTCTGCTATCTGCGCTCTAATGCGCGACAGCGTATCCGCATCATTATGCGGTAATTTCAACGCCACATTCAATTGCGCCAAGGCTGCTTTTGGCGCGCCCATTTGCACTAAATACGTTGCCCGTGTTTGATAAGCCAAGGCCAACTCCCCTGCTTTTGCCTGAATATCAGACAGTAATGCATAAGGAACTGGAAAGCTTGGGTTCTCTAAATGGTATTTATCCATAATAGACAAGGCCTTTTTAGACTGCCCGGCCTTCATCAAGGTATAGGTATACTGTATCATAAGTGAATAATTATCGGGATAGGCAGCATAAGCTGGTTGTAAAAGCGTCACTGCTTGATCGGCTTTGTTTTCGTCAACTAACACGTCCGCCATTCCTAAGGTATACAGCAACTCATTAGGATCCGCTTGAGCCAAGGCAGAAAAAGCGTCATAGGCCTTTTGATATTCCAGATTTGCTTGTAAAGCCAATGCATAACCATATTTTAATGCTGCGGGCATAGGCTGGATGGCCTGTTTATACAATGCTGTTTGGTAATAATCAAGGATGGCGTGGACATCCTCAGCGGTTTGCACGCGTAATCGTTCTTTGATGAGGTAATATTCTTCGCTGCTTTTGTTATAGGAATGTTTAGGATATTGTGCCGCTCGATTTTCAGCATCGGCAATCCGTTCTGTCGTTAAAGGATGATCGCTTAATAGCGCTAAAGGTTGCAAGCTAAATTGTTCTAAATGACCTAAATGTTGAAAAAAATCTGGCATACTCTGTGGATCAAAGCCTGCATTTTCTAAGGTTGTCATACCGACACGATCGGCTTCTTCTTCATATTCTCGACTGAAGTTCAGCATACTTTGCTGCGATCCCGCCACGGTGGCCGCAATGGCCCCCTCAGCAGCCTGGCCACTAACATGCCCCAAGGCCACGGCGGCAAGCATGCCTGCAAGCGCCGAATATTTTAAATGAGATTTATCCGCTAATTTTCGCGCTAAATGTCCCTGGGTAATATGGGCAATTTCATGCGCCATCACCGCCGCTAATTGGCTTTCAGTATCGGTGGCTAATAATAAACCGGTATTAATGGCGATATATCCACCTGGACCCGCAAAGGAATTCACCACGGGGTCATCCATAAAAAAGAAAAAAAACGATTGATTGTTCACCTGCGCCGCTGTGACGAGGCGATTACCGAGGGCATTAATATATTGAGCATCTATCGGATCCTCAATCACCCATCCTGAGGCGCGCAATTGCTGCATAAATTCTTTGCCTAGCTTCTTCTCCATCACCGGGGGCAGTGTGACTTGGCTAGGATCGCCGAGATCAGGTAAGGGGTCAGCCCACAGCAGCTGCATAAGAAGGAAGCAACAGAAAAAAATACTCGTTAAAAATAATTGTTTTCGATTCATTTTATGGTTACGATATGTTTCTGAGAGATTCAGTATAGTATATAGTTGTTACCAGATGATTGGTAGCCCGGATTCCGCTGCGCGGCATCCGGGCTACAAGAAAATACATTTAAGGAATTATTCATGATTCGCAATATTAGAGCCGAAAATATAAAATCAACATTTAATATTGGCATTATCACCTCACGTTTTAATCATGAAATAACTGAACCTCTCTGCCAGGGCGCGATTGATCGATTGCATGAGCTCGGTTTTACGAATGATAATATCACCACTGTTTGGGTACCCGGCGCCGTTGAAATCCCGCTTACGGCTCAACGACTAGCAAAAACGCAGCATTATGAAGTTCTGATCGCGTTAGGTGCAGTTATTCAAGGTGAAACCCGTCATATGGATTATGTCTGTGATCAAGTCAGCCAAGGTTGCCAACAAGTGATGCTCGCTCACGATATCCCTATTATTTTTGGGGTATTAACGACTAATAACGAGCGGCAGGCAATAGAGCGCATTGGCGGCAAGCATGGGCATAAGGGCCGCGATGCCGCAGATGCTGCGTATGAAATGGTCAGCGTTTTACGGCAGATTAAATCCTTATGATTTTATTCCTTCAAAATTGGTATCGCCGATATTTAGCCTCCCCCGAGGCCGGTGTCCTTTTGCTCCTGATTGTTGGCTTTGTTTGTGTTGTCAGCACGCTAGCAGCTATGTTAATGCCGCTTTTCGCAAGCCTCATTATCGCGTTTTTGTTAGAGGCGCTCGTCCTTAGAATCGACACCTTTTGCCATAGACGCTGGCTATCTGTTTTAATTGCCTACAGTTTATTTATTGGCATCTTAGTTGTGCTGATTGTTTTTCTGATTCCCTTACTCTGGGCACAGATGGCCAACCTCGTTAGCCAATTACCCACCATCGTGGGTCGAAGTCAACTGATATTGACTCATTTAGAGCAAAGTTACCCTCAAATATTTACCGATGCCCAAATTAACACCGCCATTACCCAATTTCGCGGCAATATTGCTCACTATGGCCAAGTTGTGCTGACACTTTCATTGTCCTCTATACCTACACTTATTAGCCTCGTTATTTATTTAATTTTGGTTCCTTTACTTATTTATTTTTTCCTGATGGATAAAGACAAGCTACTCGCCTGGATTAGCAATTATTTGCCCCATCGTCATGGAGCACTTGAAAAAATAAGTGCTGAAGTTCACGTACAATTGGGCAATTATGTCAAAGGTAAAGTGATAGAAATTATCATCGTTACGTTTGCAAGCTATTTGATGTTTTCAATCATTCAGTTACAGTACGCTTTCTTACTTGCCGTCGCCGTGGGCGTTTCTGTACTCATCCCCTATATTGGCGCGCTAGTCGTCACGGTTCCTGTTTTAATTATTGGTTTTGTTCAGTGGGGTTGGTCTAGCCATTTTTTATGGTTAATTGCAATTTACAGCATCATTATCGCGCTAGATGGAAATGTATTAGTCCCTTTTTTGTTTTCAGAGGCCGTCAGTCTACACCCGGTTGCTATTATTGTTGCCGTCGTGTTTTTTGGCGGAATATGGGGGTTTTGGGGGATATTTTTTGCCATTCCCTTGGCGAGTCTCGTAAAAGCAATTTTGGGCTCGTGGCCTGTGAGCAAGCCTATCGCTAATACAGCAAAAAATATGGTAAAGTGACGAACAACGAGTATGAGGGTTAAATTTTTATGGAACGAACATCTTATTTCAACGCAACAAGAACAACGTTGCTTTCTGCTCTTTTGCTTTTTGCTGCGGGCAATGTTTCTGCCGCATCAACGCTTGATGCGATGAACTCGCTCACGCCAGCATCGCCAACGAAATCAGCCATGCCCGGTCAGACCATGCTCATCCCCAATCCGCCTGTGCTCAACGCCAAGGGCTATTATTTGATGGATGCCGACAGTGGAAATATGATTGCAAGTCAAAATGCCGACACTCACTTAGCGCCCGCAAGCCTCAC
>JAIELR010000221.1 GCA_019752835.1 Gammaproteobacteria bacterium
ATTAAATCGAGATCGGGGTGGATCAATTAAACAGTGATCGTGAGGGGGGAGTGGATCAATTAGGGTGGGATTCGACAGTATTGACGTCAACTTTCAAGGACGGGGCTTGCGGCACCCTTGCGTCAAACGATAAGGCCGCGCTAAGTGAGCTAAGCGATATGCGGATATCGTCATATATGCCTGTCCACTTAGATGGCATAGGAGAGGGCTGACTTCTCAACGCTAATTTTTGTGACGAAACGCGCGTTACATCGACATAAAGAGCATCATCAATTTCGGGTTCTTTCGGTTGCTCTGAGCGTGTACGGGCTATTTTCTTTCGATGTTTACGTGTTGATTTGGGTGAGACAAGTTGTTTTTCGGTACTATCATCCAGCGATAAACTGCCCTCTGATGTCGACTTTTTTAACTCAATAATTTTGGCATTATGTACCAGTTTCTCAAATTTTTCGAACACCGCTTTTATCTTCTGGGCTCTAGCAAGATAATGAGCGGCAGACTTGTTGGACGCTGAGCTCGACAACGTAGCTTGTTCAGCATGAGTCGTCAATTGAAGATTTTCTAAGTCGGCTTTTATATAGAGGCCATGTAGAAAAACACCCCATCTCGCCGCAGCCCGGGAAGCCAGGAGCTCGCCGGTTAAGACATCTGGGTGGTTGGCAATAATAGCACCCATGACCTCAAAAGTACGCTCGTGATTCAATACCATTGCAGTATCATTGTTTACCTTGTTGGGCCAGCGGTATTCTACTAATATCGTCGTTAAGGCGGCATAAATATCGCCTTTTGTTTTAGGTTTAGAGGGGCTAAAGGAAAGAGTATTGCTTATTTTATCCATTAACGAGCCTTCAATTTGCTCTGTTATCAACGCCAGGAGAGCTTTCTTGTGCTGTTCAAATTCGGCAGGCGATTTGTTGTGAAGATTGTCCAAATCAAGTTTATCAACTAGTGCTTTTTTCATGAGTATAACTCCAATAAAATTTTAATTATGTTAAAAAATAATTTTTATATACTTTATTTCGCCCATTCTTATCGATGTTTATACGAAAACTTCATTTTCAAATGACTGATTTATTTTTATAATTAACCATTCACTCCTGCCATCAGTGACGGCATTGACGCCCGTTGCATTTTAAATAAGACATCGTCAGCTACTTTTTCGATAGTTGTCTTACGTGTAAAAAACAAATAATGCCTTCCTTGAAGTGTCACTTTTTCTGATGAATCCACTCTGCTATAAGGCAAAAGGATATTATTGATACATTTGAGGTGTTGGTTAAATGAGCCATAGTGTTGCTCTCTTTCTGCCTGAGTTTCTTTCGAGAGTATTTTACCCGCCAATCTTGTTACTTGTTGATGAGTAGTTTTAAATTTTGCGCAGTATTCTGAGCGGCTAAATATTGCTTGCTGTAACTCAGTCAACGATTTCATTTGCATGTCCAGCACACATTTAAATACCCTTATTGCCCCTAGTTTAATTTGATGTTCATAGTGCCTCACATTTTTTACTGAGTAAAAATCAATCAAGCCATCGCATTCTTTATCAAGCTTTTGAAGCTCATTGATTAAAAATTGATTCGTATTTCTAAATTTTCGTTCAATGTGTTGCATAAGATATTCCTCCAATCTTTACTCTCACCCAGGGTGCTGTATAATAAAAAGGACTTAATGTAGTGCTAGGGAGAAAGCTTCATCGCGGCAACGAATCGCAAAATGTGTTGCCGCCATGCATTAAGTCCAAACTTGCTATCGAGCAGTACGCTGCTCTACAAAACTTTAAACAATCATTGTCTTGCTAGTATTAATAAGCTCTTTCGCTCGTGAGGCAACATTAACAATTAAATCACCAGCCAAGTCTTCCATACGCGTTCTACAATTCGAGTACGCATGATTTTTCCCGTGGAGCCCCATTTTGATGAGCGGCCCGATTACCGTAAACGGCAAAAGAATATTGCCAATGCGCTTTAAGAACTGGGTAATAGGCCTGCGCTGTTGTCTCATGTCTTTACAATGCTCGCCATCTAAAACATTACGTCCCCAACCACCAATGTGGTGATTAACTTCTTTGAAAAAATTATCGTAGTCTTTTTTCTTAAATTCCACGACCTGGCTTAACTGAGTTGCTGTCGTTATGTGAGCCTCTAATTTGCGCCCTAATGAAGTGAGCTCCTTTTTTTTGTTCTCATTGATTTTAATTTTGCGTGTTACTAGTAAGGCTCGGTGGTAATTCAATCCGCACCTACCGAGTACGCTACGGAGGTGCTTTTCTCGACGTTCATAGCTGAGAAAAAGGCGCGATTGATAAGCACTAAACTGTTTCATCTCATCCGTTAGAGCAACGAACGATTTTTTGTATTTAATTTCTGTATGATTCATGTTACATACCCTCTTCTTGATTTGGTAATGACGGAAACGAGAAAGAAAAAGTTGAACCCTTATTTTTTTGGCTTTTAACATCGATGTCTCCACCCATTTGCTTGGCGAAACACAGCGCTAAATGCAGGCCCAAGCCAATGCCGTGGCAGCGCAGTGTTCCCCTCTCCAACTGGGTATAACAATTAAAAATATCGATTTGCTTTTCTTCTGAAATACCGACACCCGTATCTTCAACCTCTAATAAAACTTGGCTACTTTGAATCGAAGAGCGAATCAAAATGTGTCCTTCTTCCGTATACTTGACCGCATTTTCGACTAAATTTAATAAGATGCGAAAGCAGCGATATCTATCAGCGGTAATAAAATAGTCTTTGGATAAATCAACAAACAGCGCAAGCCCTTTAGCTTCAGCAGAAAGTGCCACGACCTCAACGACTTCACTAATTAATTGACGTAACGAAAAAGTATAAACAGCCTCTTCCTTGCTGCTTTCTTTACTCATATGTAGGATGTGGTCAATAATGTCTGCTAAATGGTTGGTGGTATTGACAATGTTTTGAAGTAAACGCTTATCATCGGCATTGTTAACATGTGCTTTCAACACTTCCGCGGTGGTTTTAATCCCGGCTAAGGGATTACGTAAGTCGTGCGTTAAATTAGCCGCAAACTGCATTTTTTCGGTTTCCAAGTTCACCATCACCACATTCCTTGAGTTAAACAACTTACCTTCATTAAGTAATTCTTAATGCATATTAAACCTCAATTGACATAAAATGTCAACGTTTTACTGAGTAAATCGCTAACGTTTTGTACTGTAACGTTTTATTTATGATTTTGTCCTTAAAGAAGTCAGTACTTTGTTAGCAATTTACCTATAATTTCGCTTTTCTTGTTTAAATTAGGTATAATAACCTGTAAATTTCACCAGCATTGACAATGGGGCGGTTACAACTGCTCGAAGCCACGCGCCTTTACATCAATGATTTTTCGAGAAGAGCATGCAAACTAACCGAAGCAAATATTGGCACTTAGCTGAAACGGATGAAGAAGTAAAAGTGTCTGAGCTTGAATTTATGCTTTGGCGCGTAGGTTACGGCTTCTTACGCTGGCAAGAGGACTGCACAACGCATGTGACAGGCGTTACGTTGACAGGGGACGATATTGCCGTCTTACATATTATTAGAATGAAAGAGCGACCAAAAACGGTTTATGAACTCGCCCAATTGTTAAATCGCGGCGATATTCCAAACGTTCAATACAGCATAAAAAAATTGTTGAAGCTAAAACTTATCGAAAAAGCAAAAAACCTCGTTAAAAAAGCCGTTGCCTATCAGCTTACACCGTTAGGTATGAAGCACACTGATGATTATACTAAAGCAAGAAAAGAGCTTTTCCTTGATTTATTTTTTAAAGAAATAAATTTAGAGGAAGTTGAAAAAGCTACAGCGCTATTAACGCGGTTAAAAAATATCTATGAAGAGGCGAGCCTGCTAACCGCCTCCTACGGAAACTTTGAACAAAAATAATAACATCAAGCACAGCTGTTTTTTTTATTTCCTATAGGTTAGGAAGGGAGAGCTTTCGTGAAAAACATCGCAATTGTAGGTGCTGGACAAGCCGGTCTTCAATTAGGATTCGGTTTATTAAAACA
>JAIELR010000007.1 GCA_019752835.1 Gammaproteobacteria bacterium
ATTCTTAGCATCGACCATTTTTTTAGCGCGGCTGTATTCTAGTATAGAATTGCGCAATTCACCTGAGATGATCGCTGATACTTTTTGAAGTAAACGAGCCATTTCAAAATAATTTATATACCCATCGCACCTGAAGATGCGAAGTTTAGCGCCCGTCTGAACGATGGGATTTAAACGTTCGGATTGAGAAAAACCGCAGGAATACTTGCCTGTCTTTCGAGGTTTTTCGATTGATGAACGTTTAAAGCTCGCGTTCAGACGGGATGATACATTCGCATCTTCAGGTGTGATGGGTATATACCCATCGCACCGGTCGACTCTCGTGTCGACCCGGAGATGGGCGGCCGCCCTACCCATTTGCATTTTGAATGAAACGGAGATCTCTGATAGTTATTTTTTTAAAAAAAGAAAAATGGGCGTAAAATAGCGTAAATTTTTAGTTTCAACTTAGGTAGCTCTTATGCAATCAATAAAACATGCCAACCAAAAAAATAAACCAATATCTACGGTTACTACAACGCCGCTCTGCCCGGATTTTTTCCCGGGGGACGTTTTACTAAAACGCGCGGGGGATAATTTGCCGCACAAAATTATTGCCAAATCCCAACAATTGCCCGGCAATACCAGCAGAGATCCCGATTTTGTGCACGCGGCGATTGTCCGTCGTTATTGTCCTTATGATGAAGTGCCCTCGATTTATGAAGTGACGACAAAGGGGCTGCTGCGCGAGACCATGTCCGATGAGACTTGGGTGTGTTATCGCTGGCCCACTGATTTTGATGAATCGTTTGCACAGGTATTGCATGCAGGAGAAGGGAAAGAATTTTTAGTAAAGATTGAGCCGCTTTTGTCGCCCTTGTCTAATCCGCTCGCAAAATTAACGCATGAGCAAGTATCGCTCTTAGAAGCGCAAATTCAAGCGCTAGAATTGCCTGCTGCTTTTGACAAAGAGCTTTTAAATGACGCCTATATGCTAAGGCGATTTGTCAAAGCCTGCGGTATTTTTCAACTTAGAGAGCGGGTCGTCAGTTGGGCAAAAGCCTTACATACATCCGAGAGTAAGATTCATTATAATAAACTGGGCGCTATGAAATCGGTGGTAGCTTCGCGACTGCGTCAAGACCACATGACTGAAAATCAAATTACTCGTTTGCGGCAATATATGACTCATTTTTCTTCGGTAAGTGGCACCAATTTTTGCTCTGAATTTGTCGTTATGGCTTGGACGTTACCTTTATTAGAACGTTTGCCAGCGGATATATCCGTGGATGAGCTTCATCATTTTTTACCGATTAATGTCAATCTTAACGCAGCAAGTCCGGCGCATTTAGAGACATACTTTCAAAAAAAACGTCGCTGGCAGATGGTAATAAATCCGGTAGAAACATACCGAATTGCCTTGTTAAAAAGAATTATTCAAACAGCAACTGTTCAAGCAGACAATCAGCCACACTATGGCCATAAAATCAATCCGTTGATGCAATGCAAAGGTTGGCATGAAATCGTCAACGAATTAACCTCGTTATTACTACAAGCCACTTCTTGGGCAAAAGGTTCGATAGAAAGATTAATCCTTGAGGCGTTGCAACGGTGGAATACCTTGCCTCAGAAGCTTACTTTCCCCTTTACAGAGTCGCAGAGCTGGTTGTTAGAAAAAATGTTGCAGAATTTACCTTTGACTGAGAAAGCATTATGCCAGCGTGTTTTCTCGAAGGACGCTGAAGGAACATTAGTGGCGTGTCACGCCTATCAAGACCTGCTGAATGACGCAGAGAAAAGCCGAGCCGAGCCTATTTATACGACAGAAGTTTTACAGAAAGGGTATGTAATTCCTTTATTTTATTTTTTAGAATGGACAACGAAAATTGCCGAAACACGACCTGCTGTGGTTTTATCAGGGGCCAATCGTTTACTCCAAGTTGCTACGGATTATGTTAACCTTCTGGTGCAAACCTTATCGGCAAGAACCTTGACCCAAGATGAAGCAAGCTCGCTTCTCTTTATCGAAAGTGCCATTCTCACGCCACTCTCTTCCTCTTGGCGTGATTTTTGGGATTTACTGTCACCGCATAACCTTGTGATTCAAATCGATCATTGGGGGCGAAATTTTTTAACCGCTTTCCTCGCCTATCGGCGTAAAGAGTACGACACTACCATCACGCATCCCTTGATGAGCATTTTAGAGGATTATCCGGATGAAACCGGGTGGACCGTAAAGGCTCAACAAAAAGCATTACGGTGGCAAGAAAAAATTAAAACGCTGCAAGCACCTGAACAATGCCAAACAGACTATCTCATCGAGACGGTAGAGCAGGGAGAAATACAACGCTTTTTTTTAAAACAAGACATTGGTCAAGCCTTATTGGGAAATGCTGCGCTAGGCTCGCTCAATGCGGCGCTGTCCAAGGGTCGATTAAAAGATAAGAAACGTTACGCCAATGAACGACATATTTTTTACCGCCAAGGCGATATACTTTTAAAATTGCAGCGACAAGACGGTGATACCTTATTGGGCAATGAATTGGTGGTGCATCATCTGCATGATGCGCTAGGGCTTGATGTACTGCCCGCTAGTTCACTTTGGCGTTTGCATGTAAAAAACAAGATCTATTACTGCTGGATATCAGAATTCATGGAAGGGGAGCTATTGGGGCATGTGATGAAGCAAAACCCCGATAAATTAACGACCCTATCGCCTCAATCACTATCACAATTATATTTTTTGACGTTAGCCACCTGTCAAGAAGATGCCAATCCGTTTAATATCAGTGTAACGCTAGACGCCCCATACCATCTTCGGACTTTTGATGTAGGACATGCTTTTGTTCTGCCGACATTAGAATCCAGGGTGTTTAGTTCCGTACATCTTGAATTAAAATCTATGGTCTTTTTATTACCTCAAATGAGCGAACCCTTGGATTTGGGTACTCGAGAAAAATTAATGCTGTTAGATTTACCTATCTGGTTGAAAGCGCAGAGAGAAAGTATCAAGGGGCTTGCTCAAGATTGGAAAAAATTACTATTAAATGAAAAACACTCAAACCCGGACTTAATTCAATTACCTATAACGGCATGGCACTGGGTTGAGTTTGTCCTAACAGGCATGCAAACGAAATTACGCGACATGCCGCTGATGAGTCACGCCGAACTTTTCGCAAAACTATTACCTACCGTGGCATCGTATTATCATGAAAAACGACTCACCTTAATCGACGCAGACGCTTATCGGCATTTTAACTTCGCAGAATTGAATCAAAAAGCTTACAAAGAAATTATTGTACGTTCTCCTGAGGGAGAAATACAGACTCTGACTTCCAGTCGCAGACATCAGGAAATCCGAAAAATACAGCAACGTGGCAGTAATAAATACCTGCAATTGTTCTCGCCAGGGATGCAACACAAAAACGCTGGTCAAGCGTTTATACTATTACAAGCACTCAGTGCTAGAAACATAAAAGAAATAGATTTGAACCATAATGTATTAGTGCAGGATAATCATATTATGGCTATCCTGAGATATTCACCTCAGTTGGAAAAATTAAATGTTAAATATTGTCCTCAGTTGACAGGGCGCGGTTGGTTGAATAAACAATTATTTCAAACGCATCCTAACCTAAAGTTAAATATCAGTGGGACCGTGTTGGAAGATGACAATCTCTGGAAGTATCCCTTGACCGCCGGGCATGTATTGTCTTGGACCAAACCTCGAAAGGTATTTTTAGATCAATTTGAGCAATGGAAAAAAAATGGATGGAAAGCATTAGAAAAGCAGCTGTTTACTGTGCCTTTAACAGAACCTGAAGAAGTATATTTAACAGAGAATTTATCTAATTATAAAGACGCACTCCAAAATTTACCAAATCTTCCGCCCGTAGTAGCAAATCCGATAGTTCCTTTAATGTTGAATTTATCTGGAGAAAAGCGACCATATAATGTCGAAAAAATATCTCAACCAATTACTAAAACAGTTGAAAAAAATACAATACAAGACATACCACCTGTCGAAGTAAAAGAAAGTATTACTAAA